>NZ_CP092462.1:4890000-5162500 GCF_022387135.1 Comamonas sp. B21-038 | reverse complement strand
CGCTTGGCTGGAAGACCTGCTCAAGGAGTTCAAGGGCAGCATCATCACTATTACCCACGATCGCTCCTTTCTGGATGCGGTGGCGACCCGCATTGTGGAGCTGGACCGTGGCCAGCTGCGCAGCTACCCCGGCAACTTTGCGCAGTACGTGGTGCAAAAGCAGGAGCAGCTGGCACAAGAGTCGGTGATCAATGCCAAGGCCGATAAATTGCTGGCCCAGGAAGAGATTTGGATCCGCAAGGGCGTCGAAGCCCGCCGCACCCGCAGCCAGAGCCGGATCGAGCGGCTCAAGGTAATGCGCAGCGAACATGCGGCACGCCGCACCGCCCAGGGCAGCGTGAAGATGGACATTGCCTCGGGCGTGGGCAGTGCCTACCAAGGCAAGATCGTGGCGGAGCTGACCGACGTCAGCAAGCGTTTTGGCGACCGGACCATTGTGCGCAACTTCAGCACCACGGTGCTGCGCGGCGACAAGATCGGTCTGCTCGGCCCCAACGGCGCAGGCAAGACCACCTTGCTGAAGATGATTCTGGGCGAGTTGGCTGCAGACAGCGGCACAATCCGCCAGGGCGCCAACCTGCAGGTGGCCTATTTTGACCAGATGCGCGATGCGATCAATCTGGATGCGACCCTAGAGGACTTCATCAGCCCGGGCAGCGAATGGATCGAGATCGGCAACCAGCGCAAGCATGTGAAAAGCTACCTGAGCGATTTCCTGTTCTCGCCGGCACGTGCGCACTCGCCAGTGCGCTCCCTGTCGGGTGGCGAGCGCAACCGCTTGCTGCTGGCCCGCTTGTTTGCCCGCCCGGCCAATGTGCTGGTGCTGGACGAGCCGACCAATGACCTGGACATCGACACCCTGGACCTGCTGGAAGACTTGCTGCAGCAGTACGACGGCACCGTCTTCCTGGTCAGCCATGACCGGACCTTTTTGGACAACGTGGTCACCAGCATCATCGCCGCCGAAGGTGATGGCCATTGGCGCGAGTACGAAGGCTCGGTGCAGGACTGGCTGATCCAGTCGCGCCGCTCGCGTGAGATTGCCGAGCAGCGCGACGCTGCCCAGGCCAGCAAGCAAGCCAAGGAGACCAAGGCCCCCGCGCCAGCGCCCGCTGCAGCAGCTGTGCCCAGCGCACAGCCCAAGCGCAAGCTCAGCTACAAGGACCAGCGCGATCTGGATACCTTGCCGGCCCGCATCGCCGAGCTGGAAGCCGAGCAAAAGGATATCCAGGCCAAGCTGGCTGATGGCAGCCTCTACACCAAGGACTACGGCCAGGCGATGCAGTTGCAGCAGCGCGATGCCGCCATTGAAGAGCAGCTGCTCGAAGCCTTGATGCGCTGGGAAGCGCTGGCCAGCTGATCCGGTGCCGCGCTCAGCCCTCAGCGGCTCAGCGCGGCATGGGTTCGGCCTGCGGGAACTCCGCACGCACCTGCTGATAAACCCGCCAGAAGCTCGGGTCCTGCGTGCAGGCATAGTTGATGCGCATCAAGGTGGATGGCTGGCGGCTCGCATGGAAGAGGCTGCCCGGCGCAATCAGGTAGTTTTCATCGAGCATGCGCTGGGCCAGTACCTCGGTATCCATGCCGGTATCCACCCAGCCGAACATGCCTGCGGGCTCGGTGACAAAGCGGCAGCCGGACTCCAGCGCCAGCGGCACGCTGTGCTTGCGCGCCTGCACCAGGCGGCTGCGCATGCGCTCGATATGGCGCCGCAGCTGGCCGTTTTCGATGCACAGCGCCATCGCGCGCTCCATCAGCGCCGGGCTGGTCAAGGTCGACAGCAGCTTGGTGTCCAGCATGCGGTCCACCAGATCCGGTGGCGCCACCATATAGCCGACGCGCCAGTTGGGCGCCAGGATCTTGGCAAAGCCACTCACATAGATGCTGCGCTGGAGGCCATCGAGCACGCTGAGCCGGGTGGCATGCTCGGGTGCGATATGGCTGTAGGTGTCGTCCTCAACAATATAGAAATTGAAGGACTGCGCCAGCTGCAGCACCTGGTGGGCCGCTGCCGGGTGCAGGCTGTAGCTGGTGGGGTTGTGCAGCACGCTGACGCTGACATACAGCTTGGGCGCATGGGTCTCGCAGTAATGGCGCATGACGGCCAGATCTGGGCCATCGGGCCCGCGCGGCACTGGCAGCACCTGCATGCCCAGCGCCGCCAGCCGGGCAAACTCTACCGACCAACCAGGCTCTTCGACCATCACCGCATCGCCCGCCTTCAGCAAGGTGCGGCTGACAATGTCCAGGCCCTGGGTTGCGCCCATCGTGGTCATCACCTGCTCCATCCCCACCGGCAAGCCCAGTTCCTTGAGGCGATCGGCCAGCAGCGCGCGCAGCAGCTCATCGCCCATGGGCGCGCCGTAGCTCCAGTGCATGGCATGCAGCGCATCCGAACCCACGACCTTGCGCAGCGCCGATTGCAGAAACTGGTTCTGCAGCCATTCGGGCGGGAACATGCCAGCCCCCGGCTGCGGATGCGTGGCCTTGTGCATCATGCCGCGAATGAGCGAGGTTGCATGGATGCGGGCCGATGCGGCCGGTAGCGACAGCGACACCGCGTCCTTCAAGGTCCTGTCCTTGGCCACCGGCGGCACCGCAGGTGCAGTGACCACGGCCTTGGCAACATAGTCGCGCACGTAGAAGCCGCGCTGGCGGCGTGCCTCCACCAAGCCCTGGGCCTGCAGCAAGTCGTAAGCGGCAACTACCGTATAGGGACTCACGCTTTGCTGGGCCGCGCAGGCGCGCACTGACGGCAGACGCGCACCAGCGGGCAGCAGGCGCGATCGGATGCGTTCTGCAAAGCGCGCCGCCAGTTGCTCGGTCAGGGTATGGGTGGTGTCGCGGGTCAGCATGGCAATAGAGAGGAGATGTACCGGTTTTGGCACCAATACAGTTCATGGTATTGATTTTCTGTCTGTACTGTAACTGTATTGCTATCAAAGCTACATTATTTGAGGCAAGCCTGCCCCCAAGGTCCCGGCTGTCTCCGCTGCAACTGGCCTGCGCCTTCGCTCCGCCGAAAGCTGGCAGCGCCGGTGCATGATGGGCCTCCCCCAAGGCAGTGGACACGATCACCATGACAACGACAATGACCGCCGTAGAGTTCAGCGCATTTCTGGTTCTGGCCACGGCCATGAGCTTTACCCCCGGGCCCAACACGACGATGGCCGCTGCGATGGGCGCGAACTGGGGTCTCAAGTCCGCCATGCGCTTTGTCTGGGGCGTGCCCATGGGCTGGGGCGCGTTGCTGCTGCTGTGCGCCAGCGGCGTGGGTGCGTTGGTGATGGCAGCGCCCGCCCTCAAAGGCGCCATCAAGGCGGTCGGCATTGTGTACTTGGTCTGGCTGGCCTACAAACTCAGCCGCAGCGGCCAACTGGCCGAGACCAAGAACGGCCACCTGCTCGGTTTTTGGCAGGCCGTCGGCTTGCAGTTTGTCAACGTCAAGGCCTGGCTGTTGGCGCTGGCCATTGTCGCGGGCTGGATTGTCGGCTTTCAGGATGCGTTGGCGCGTCTGGCGATTGTGCTGCCGGTGATGCTGTTTTACGCCTTTGCCAGCAACTTTCTGTATGCCTCGGTCGGCGCGCTGCTGCGCAGCTGGCTGGCCCAGGGCCAGCGTCTGCTCTGGTTCAACCGGGCGATGGCGCTCATTCTGGTGCTGACGGCGGTATGGATGGTCAAGGCCTGAGCCTGCAGGTAATAAAGTCTGTGCCGCTGCCCACTAGCCCTCTACTAATTGGACAATCAAAGTCCCACCGGCAGGCCTGTGCGCTGGTCTGCCCCTGCATAGAACCATGCAGGCCAAAAGCCTGCCGGCAATGTCCGCCCGCCGTGCCCAACCCCAGACGCCCGGCCACTGCCACCATTCCAACCTGCGGTGGCTCTGCGCTGCATCCACCCCGGCCAGGGCGCTGTCGCCCCGGCTGCCTGTCAAAGAGATGAGGAAATGATGACGAACTGGACCTTGGCCAAACGCGCCGCCAGCATGAACCCCTCGGTGATCCGCGAGATCCTGAAAGTGACCGAGAAGCCCGGCATCATCAGCCTGGCCGGTGGCTTGCCCTCCCCCAAGACCTTCCCGATCGCTGCCTTCAAGGAAGCAGCCGACAAGGTGCTGCTGCAGGACGGTGCGTCTGCACTGCAATACGCCGCCAGCGAAGGCTATGCGCCATTGCGCGAGTTTGTGGCCAAGCAACTGCCCTGGGATGTCAGTCCCGACCAGGTGCTGATCACCACCGGCTCCCAGCAGGGCCTGGATTTGATGGGCAAGATCCTGCTCGACGAGGGCAGCCGCCTTCTGGTGGAGACGCCGACCTATCTGGGCGCCCTGCAGGCCTTCTCGCCCCAGCAGCCCCGGGTGGTGGGCGTGGACAGCGATGACCATGGCGTGATCCCCGACGACCTGGCGCGCAAGGCGGGCGAGGGCGCGGACAAGGCACGCATGGTCTACCTGCTGCCCAACTTTCAGAACCCCACCGGCCGCAGCATGGACGAGGCCCGCCGCCAGGCTGTGGTGGACCGCCTGGCCACCTTGGGCATCCCATTTCTGGAGGACAACCCCTACGGCGACCTCTGGTACGACCAGGCGCCGCCCGCCCCACTGACGGCCCGCAACCCGGAAGGCGGCGTGTACTTGGGCTCCTTCTCCAAAGTGCTGGCACCGGGCCTGCGCCTGGGCTATGTGGTGGCACCCAAGGCGGTCTATGGCAAGCTGCTGCAGGCCAAACAGGCGGCCGATCTGCACACGCCCACCTTCAACCAGCGCATGGTGGCCGAGGTGGTGCAAAGCGGCTTTCTGGACCAGCATGTGCCCACCATCCGCGCGCTCTACAAAAAGCAGCGCGATGCAATGCTGGCCGCACTGCGCACGCATTTCGCCGACCTGGATGTGCAGTGGACCACGCCCACGGGCGGCATGTTCCTCTGGGTGCGCATGCCTGAAGGCATTGACACCGTTGCCATGCTGCCAGCCGCCGTCGAGCGCAATGTGGCCTATGTGCCCGGCAGCGCCTTCTATGCCAGCCAGCCTGACAACCGCACGATGCGCCTGTCCTATGTGACGGCCTCGGAAGAGCAGATCCATATCGCCATCAAGGCACTGGCCGAAACCGTGCGGGCCACGTTGGCCGCCCGATAAGCCAGCAGGCCAGATCGCCAGAGAGCAGGCCCGCAAGGCAGGCTCTCTGGCCACCACACCACCACGCAGCACACACCAAGGAAGACACATGCTGAAAATCTGGGGCCGCATCAGCTCGATCAATGTGCGCAAGGCCGTCTGGGCCGCGCAAGAAGTGGGCGTTGCGTTTGAGCGCATAGACACCGGCGGCAAGTTCGGCGGCACGCAGACGCCCGAGTACCTGGCCCGCAACCCCAATGCGATGGTGCCGGTGATCGAAGACGGCGAAGGCGCCATGCAGCTGACCCTGTTCGAATCCAACGTGATCGTGCGCTACCTCTGCGCCCGCTACTCGCCCGGTGTGCTCTACCCGGCAGCGCTGGCCCAGCGCTTTGATGCCGAGCGCTGGATGGATTGGCAGCAAACGACGATGAACCCCGCCGGGCGCGATGCCTTTATCCAGCTTATCCGCACCGCACCCGAGCAGCGCGATGCGCAAAAGATCGCCGCGTCCATCGCCGCGATGGAGCCCTTGCTGCAACTGCTGGACCGCCATCTGGCCAGCCGCCCTTATCTGCAAGGCGCGCAGTTCGGCATGGCCGACATCCCCGTCGCCTGCGAGGTGCACCGTTGGTGGAACCTGCCCGCCGCCGCCTACCAGCGCCCCCACTACCCGCATGTGGAACGCTGGTTTGCCGCGATGCTGGCCCGCCCGGCCAGCCGGGGAGTGCTGGACATCACGATCGAGTAAGCGCCGCCCAACACGCGCCCCGCAGCGCGCCACCACGGCGCGCCCTGCTTTTTTTCCCTCCCCCCCTACCATGCAGCCACGCCGCTTTGCCCAGCTCGATGTATTTGCCCACCATGCGCTGCAAGGCAATGCGCTTGCCGTGGTGCTCGATGGCGAAGGCATTGGCGACGCGGCCATGCTGGACTTTGCCCGCTGGACCAACCTGTCCGAAACCACCTTTGTACTGCCGCCCACGCCCGAGGGGGCCGCATGTGGCGCTGACTACCGGCTGCGCATCTTCACCCCGGCAGGCGAGCTGGCCTTTGCCGGCCACCCCACCCTGGGCAGTTGCCAGGCCTGGCTCAACGCGGGCGGTACGCCGCGCCAGGCGCAGGTGGTGGTGCAGGAATGTGCCAAGGGCCTGGTCAGCATCCAACGCTCTTCCTCTGCGAGCGGCATGGACCACGCAGGCCTGGCCTTTGCCGCGCCACCGCTGCAGCGCAGCGAGGTGCCTGCCGGTCTGCAGGCACAGGTGCTGGCCGCATTGGCCTTGCAGGCCGATGACCTGCTCGCCGCGCAGTGGCTGGACAACGGATCGCGCTGGATGGGTTTGCTGATGCGCAGCACCGATATGCTGCCACGCGCCCAGCCCAACGCGGCGGCGCTGCGGACACTGGGCGTCAAAGCCGGCCTCTGCGCCATCCACACACCCAGCAGCGGCCCGATGGCGGCAGATCCGGTGCTGGAAGTGCGCGGCATCACCTTGACCGCCCACGGCATCGCCGAAGACCCGGCCACGGGCAGCCTCAATGCCAGCCTGGCCCAGTGGCTCGGCGCTGCCGGCCATATCGCCTTGCCGTACCGCGTGCAACAAGGGGCCGCCATCGGCCGCGCGGGCCGCATGCGCCTGGTGGCCGATGCGCAAGGCCAGATCTGGGTACAGGGCCAGGTGCACAGCGTGCTGATAGGCCAGGTCATTCTTTGAATACAGAAGAAAGGAAGTTCCCATGCGTACACGCGCCTTTATGCAGGTCGATGTGTTTTCCGAAACCGCCTACCGTGGCAACCCGCTGGCCGTGGTGCTGGACAGCGAAGGCCTGGGCGATGAGGCCATGCAGGCCTTTGCCCGCTGGACCAACCTGTCCGAAACCACCTTTTTGCTGCCACCCACACCCGAGGGCCGTGCCCAGGGTGCGGACTACCGGGTGCGCATCTTCACCCCCGGCGGCGAGCTGCCTTTTGCCGGCCACCCCACCTTGGGCAGCTGCCATGCCTGGCTGGCAGCCGGTGGCCAGCCGCAGCAAGCCGGCCGCGTGGTGCAGGAATGCGCCAAGGGCCTGGTGCCCTTGCAGCAGGACGCGCGCAGCGGTCGCCTGGCCTTTGCCGCCCCGTCGCTCAGCCGCAGCGAGATTGCAGATGCAGAACTGGCCCCGGTGCTGCAGGCTACCGGTCTACACGCAGGCCAGGTGCTGGCCCGCCAAAAGCTCAACAACGGACCCGAGTTCTGGGCCCTGCTGCTGGACGACCCTGACACCATCCTCGCGATGCAGCCCGATCTGACGGCGCTGCATGGCCTGGGCATGGAATTGGCGGTGGCGGCGCTGTACCCGCAAGCGGGCAAGACGCTGATCGGCCGCGCCAGCCGCGAGGCGCGTGCCTTTGATGGCGCCTCGGGCCAGGCCAGCCGCCCGCCTGAGGTCGATATCGAGGTGCGGGTCTGGTTCAACACCGGCGCCAGCCTCAGCGAAGACCCGATCACCGGCAGCCTCAACGCCAGCCTGGCGCAGTGGCTGCTGGCCGATGGCCATCTGCAGGCCCCCTATGTCGCCAGCCAGGGCATCAACCTGGACCGCAGCGGCATCGTCAACATCGCGCAAGATGCGGCCGGCCAGGTCTGGGTCGGCGGCCATGTGTCCGCCGGCATCCGGGGCGAGGTGCTGCTGTGAGCCATGCCACCCTGGACCACCTCGTCGTCATGGCGGCCAGCCTGGATGAAGGCCTGGCCTGGTGCGAGGCGACTTTGGGCGTGACGCCTGACGCAGGCGGCCAGCATGCCTTCATGGGCACCCACAACCGCCTGCTGCGCATCAGCAGCCCCGCCTTTGCGGCCAGCTACCTGGAGATCATCGCGGTCGACCCGCAAGGCCAGGCGCCCAGCAGCCACCGCCGCTGGTTTGACATGGACGACAGCGCGCTGCAGGCGCAGGTGCGCAGCCAGGGGCCGCAGCTGACCCACTGGGTCGCACGCGTCAACGGCATCACCCAGGCCACCGAAGCCTTGCGCGCGCTCGGCCATGCGGCCGGCACGCCCCAGGCCGCCAGCCGGCAAACGCCCCGGGGCCTGCTGGCCTGGCAGATTGGCTTGCGCCCCGATGGCCAGCGCCTGCTCCAAGGCCTGCTGCCCACATTGATTGAATGGGGGAACCAGCACCCGGAAGCCAACTTGGCGGAAAAGGGCGTCGCACTGCAGCGGCTGCAACTGCTGCACCCCGATGCCGCAGCCCTGCACACCGCGCTGCAGGCCCTGGGCCTGGGCAGCCACCCCGCCTTGCAGGTGGCGCATGCCCCCACGCCGGCGCTGGTCGCCGATTTGCACACGCCCAAGGGGCCGGTGCAGCTGCGCAGCCCTCTCTGATCCGCTCTTCAACGCACTCTCTTTTCTGATCTATGCAAGCCATCTCCCTTCCCAGCCTCGCCGAGATTGAAGCCGCCTCCCGCATCGTCTACCGGGAGTTCCAGGCCACGCCGCAGTACCGTTGGCAGCTGCTGGGTGAACGCCTGGGGGCCGAGTGCTGGCTCAAGCATGAGAACCACACGCCGGTGGGCGCATTCAAGATCCGGGGCGGCCTGGCCTATTTCGCGCAGATGGCAGCACGCGGCAACCTGCCCGCCCAGGTGATCAGCGCCACGCGCGGCAACCACGGCCAGAGCATCGCCTGGGCCGCGCGCAGCCATGGCGTGCGCTGCACCATCGTCGTGCCCCATGGCAACTCGGTCGAGAAGAACATGGCGATGCGTTCGCTGGGTGCTGAGCTGATCGAGCACGGCGACGACTTCCAGTCCGCCCGCGAGCATGCGATCGCGCTGGCCGAGCAGAATGGCGCCCATATGGTGCCCAGCTACCACCCGGACCTGGTCAGCGGCGTCAGCACCTACTGGTGGGAGTTTTTGCGCGCCGTGCCGCATTTGCAGACCGTCTATGTGCCGATTGGCCTGGGCTCGGGCGCCTGTGCGGCCGTGGCTGCCAAGCTGGCCTTGCAGCACCCGGTGCGCATTGTCGGGGTGATCAGCACGGGCGCCACCACCTACCGCGATTCCATCGCCGCCGGTGAGGTGGTCGAGGCGGTGGTCAGCACCGAGATTGCCGACGGCATGGCCGTGCGCCGCGCCGACCCGATGGCCCTGCCCGTGCTGCGCCAGCACCTGGACCACCTCGTGGCCGTCAGCGACGACGAAGTGCGCGAAGCCATGCGCTGCCTGTTCACCGATACCCACAATGTCGCCGAAGGCGCAGGTGCCGCTGCGCTGGCCGCCGCGCTGCAGGAGCGCGAGCTGATCGCCGGCCAGACCATTGGTCTGGCGCTGACCGGCGGCAATGTGGATGCGGCCGTGTTCAGCCAGGTGCTGGGCGGCTGATTCTGCGCGTGTAAGACTTCAGCGGGGAGCTACTGTCCACTCCAGCTGGTGGAACTCCTGCAGCAGCAAGGCCAGTTGCTGGGCCGCTGCCTCGACCACCGCACGGCCCTTGTCTGCGGTGGCGCCAGCGGCATTGCCGACGGCGCCGCAGGGGTTGTAGTCTTCCATCGCCCAGCCCATCTTGGCGCTCTTGCCGTTGCCCACAATCGCAAAGCGCCGCGCCCGGTCCTGCGACGTGGAATGGAAACAGCCCGCCTGCGCCATGTCCACCTGCGCAGGTGCGAGGTGCAGCATCATCGAGGTTTCCACCTCGCCGCCATGGATGCCAAAGCGGTGCTCCTCGGCGCTGAACAAGCCCGTCACTTCGGCCGGCAACGGCAGCCCGCCCCAGCTGCTGCTGTAGACCAGCATGCCATGGGCCATGCGCAGCTCGCGCGCGACGATATCCATCACCGCCACCTGCCCGCCATGGGTGTTGAACATCAGCAGCTTGCGGATGCCGGCCCGCGCTACCGCCTGACCCAGCGCCGTCCAGAGATCGATGATGAGCTTGGGCGGCAGGCTCAGGGTGCCGGGAAAGTTCAGGTGCTCGGTGCTCAGACCGATGTTCTGCGCCGGCAGCACCAGCACCGGCACATCGGCCGGCAGCAGGGGCAGCGCCGCCACCACAATGCCTTGCAGCAAGGTGGCATCGACGGAGACCGGCAAATGCGGGCCATGCTGCTCCACCGCGCCCACCGGCAGCACTGCCACCGTGCTGGCTGCGAGGCCGCTGGTCTGCGCCTGGGCAAATTCGCGCGTGCTGATATCGGCCCAGAATCGGGAAGACCAGGGGGCGACAGCGGCGTTTTCAGAGGCGGGCATGGGTATTCCAACAAACGGCCGGCACACCATGTTCCGGCGAAGCGCTATCTTAGGCCATGCTAAGCCGCCTTGAGCCGGCGGTACAGGGTCTGCCGGCTGATGCCCAGCAGCTTGGCTGCCTGCGACACATTGCCCCGGCACTGCTGCAGGGTCTGCGCGATGGCGGTGTGGGAAAGCGTTTTCAGATCGGTGGCCGGCAGGCTGGGCGGCTGCGCTTGCGCTGCCAAAGCAGCGACGGCCATCGGCGCGCCTTCGCGGTAGCGCAGCAGCTCCTGCGCCAGGTCGTCGGAGAGCTGTGACCAGCCAATGCTGTCTTCACCGGGCAGCAGCAGCGCCGATGCGGTCTGCAGCGCGTTGGCGTATTCGCGCAGATTGCCGGGCCAGGGGTAGTGCGCCATCGCAAAGGCCAGATCGGGGTGCAGCCTGACCGACTGGCCGGGGTTGAACTGGTCCAGCAAGCGGCGGGTGATGGCCTCGCGATCGCTGCGCTCGCGCAGCGCGGGCAACTGCAAGGCCAGGCCATGGATGCGGTAGAACAGATCGGCCCGAAAGCGCCCTTGCGCCACGGCCTCGCGCAGCTGGTGGTGGGTGGCGCAGACCAAAGCAAAGTCCAGCTGCTGGGCCTTGCCGCCCCCCAGCGGCGTGATGCTGCGCTCCTGCAGCACGCGCAGCAAGCGGGTTTGCAGTGCCAGCGGCATATCGCCAATTTCGTCGAGGAACAAGGTGCCGCCCTGGGCCTCGCGCAGACGGCCCAGCTGGCCATCGCGCCGGGCACCGGTAAAGGCACCTGATTCATAGCCAAACAGCTCGGCCTCGATCAAATGCTCTGGAATGGCCGCACAGTTGATGGCCACAAAAGGCCCGGCATGGCGGGCGCTGCTGTCATGCAAGGCGCGGGCAAACAGCTCCTTGCCGACGCCCGATTCGCCCTGCACCAGCAAGGCAATGCCCTTGCCCAAGGTGCGCCGGCCACGCTCTGCGGCGGCGCGCCAGGTCGGGTCGCCGGTGTCGAGCTGGGCCAGCGCATCGGGCGCAGGCCGCAGAGGCGCCGCCGCCAGCGGCGCACGGACAGCGCGATCGCTGCTCAGCACAGCTGGCGTAGCGGCTGCCGCTGTGGCTTGCAGGGGCAGCACCAGGCGCGCAAACACGCTGCGGCCGGTGTGCAGGGCCGCCAGGTGCAGGCGTTCGGTGTGGCTGTGGCCCCGGGCCAGCCAGTCGCGCAACGGCATGACGCTGATGTCATCCCAGTGCAGATGGCCCCAGTCGGCGGGGGCGATCTTGAGGCTTTGCATGGCCGCGCGGTTGCCGCCCAACAGCAAGCCATCCGGCGCCAGCGCCAGAATGCCTTCGGCGGCGGTGCCCACCCCTTCGGCCTGGGTGTGGAAATGCATGCGCCAGTCGCGCTGGTGGCGCGCCAGCAGCCAGCGGTTTTCGATCATGCGGGCCGCAGTGGTGGCCAGCCCCAGGGTATGGGCCTGGGCCAGCCGCTGGTCGCCGGAGATATCGAGCACGCCCAGCAGTTGGCCCTGGGCGCTGAAGATGGGCGAGGCCGCGCAGTTCAAAAAGCTGTTGGCTTCCAGAAAGTGCTCGGCGCCTTCGACGCGCAGCGGTGTGGCCTCCACCAGTGCCGTGCCGATCGCGTTGGTGCCGCGCGCCTCTTCGGTCCAGATCGCACCACTGCGCAGCGCCACCCGCTCGGCCTTGTTCAGAAACGGGGCATCGCCCAAGGTGTGCAGCAAGGTGCTCTGGGCATTGGCCAGGATGACCATGCTGTGGCTGTCCTGGATCTGCTCGAACACATAGTCCATCACCGGCCGGGCAATGGCGAGCAGATCTTCGCTGCGGGTGAGCACCTGGCGCATTTCGGTCCCCGTCAGCGGATCGCCGCCAGAGACACGGCCCACCGGTTGCACCCCTGCGCGCAGACTGCGCTCCCAGGAGCTGGCAATGCGCGCCTGCACGGCCCCGGGCGGGCATTCACCATGTGCCAACAAATGCACCCGCGCCTGACGCAGCACCTGGGAGGTGATCTGGGGATCCATGTCGTCTCCTTGCAAGCCTGTCTGCGCAGGCCCATGGGGACAGTATAGGAAAGCAGCCGCTCGGGGAAGCCGCGAATAGCCATGACGCTGTCCGACTGTTCCAGATTGGAACACCTGCACTGTCCAGCGCTGTTCCAGCCCCAGTCATCGCCCGCCATCAGACTGAGACAAATCAAGCACTTGCCGCGCTTTTCACGCTGGCATGCATCTTGATATGTCCCTGGTGACTCGTGCCTTCAGCGGCTTTGCCAGCGGCGCGAATCAGCTTGAGACATCCAATTTCCAAGGAGACAAACCATGCAATACGTATTTCCCGGCCAATCGGGCGCCAAGATCAGCTACAAGAAGCAGTACAACAACTTCATCGGCGGCCAGTGGAAGGCGCCCGTCAAGGGCCAGTACTTTGATGTGGTCTCGCCGATCAATGGCCAGGTCTACACGCAGGCCGCACGCTCGACGGCTGAAGACGTGGAGCTGGCACTGGATGCCGCGCATGCAGCGGCAGACGCCTGGGGCAAGAAATCGGCCGCCGAGCGCTCCAATGTGCTGCTGCAGATTGCCGACCGCATCGACGCCAACACCGAACTGCTGGCCTATGCCGAAACCGTGGACAACGGCAAGGCGATCCGCGAGACGCTCAATGCCGATATTCCGCTGGCGGCCGACCACTTCCGCTACTTTGCCGGCGCGCTGCGGGCGCAGGAAGGCGGCATCAGCGAGATCGACAACACCACCGTGGCCTACCACTACCATGAGCCACTGGGCGTCGTCGGCCAGATCATTCCCTGGAACTTCCCCATCCTGATGGCCGCCTGGAAGCTGGCCCCCGCCCTTGCCGCAGGCAACTGCGTGGTGCTCAAGCCCGCCGAATCCACGCCCATCGGCTTGCTGATTCTCATCGAGCTCATCGAGGACCTGCTGCCTGCCGGCGTGCTCAATGTGGTCAACGGCTACGGCCGGGAGGCGGGCATGCCGCTGGCCAACAGCAAGCGCATCGCCAAGATCGCCTTTACCGGCTCGACCAGCACGGGCCGCGTCATCGCCCAGGCCGCCGCCAACAACCTGATCCCCGCTACCCTGGAGCTGGGCGGCAAGTCGCCCAATGTGTTCTTCGCCGATGTGATGGACCATGACGACGCCTTCCTGGACAAGGCGATCGAAGGGCTGGTGCTGTTTGCCTTCAACCAGGGCGAGGTCTGCACCTGCCCCAGCCGCGCACTGATCCATGAATCCATCTATGACCGCTTCATGGAAAAGGTGCTCAAGCGCATTGCCGCCATCAAACACGGCAACCCACTGGACACCGACAGCATGATGGGTGCGCAGGCCAGCAAGGAGCAGCTGATCAAGATCAGCAGCTACCTGGACCTGGGCCGCCAGGAAGGCGCCGAGGTGCTGATCGGCGGCGCCGAAGCCAAGCTGGGCGGCGATCTGGAAGGCGGCTACTACGTGCAGCCCACCGTGTTCAAGGGCCACAACAAGATGCGCATCTTCCAGGAAGAGATCTTTGGCCCGGTGCTGGCCGTCACCACCTTCAAGACCGAAGAAGAAGCGCTGGAGCTGGCCAACGACACCTTGTACGGTCTGGGCGCTGGCGTCTGGACGCGCAATGGCAATCTAGCCTACCGCATGGGCCGCGCGATCAAGGCGGGCCGCGTGTGGACCAACTGCTACCACCACTACCCCGCCCACGCCGCCTTTGGCGGTTACAAGGAATCGGGCATTGGCCGTGAGAACCACAAGATGATGCTGGACCACTACCAGCAGACCAAGAATCTGTTGGTGTCCTACTCTGAAAACAAGCTGGGCTTCTTCTAATAAACGGTGCTGGGCGGTGTGCCCGGCCTCCACTGCATACGCAGCAGGGGCCGGGGCCACGCACGCCGCCTGGGCAACCCCTTCACGGCAGGCCCGGCCCAGCCTCGCCTGCCATCACCGGAGACAGCATGATGGTTGTGGAGAAAGTGGTGGCCACCCCGGCCGCGCAAGCACTGATTGCCCTGCTCAAAGACAAGCATGGCCCTGGCCTGATGTTTCACCAATCGGGCGGCTGCTGCGACAACAGCGCAGCCAACTGCTACCTGCTGGGCGAGCTGACCATCGGCCAGGGCGATGTCTACCTGGGCGATATTGGTGGCTGCCCGTTTTACATGAGCACCTCCCAGTACGCGTACTGGAAGCACACCCAGCTCATCATCGATGTGATCGACACCCACGGCGGCGGCACCTTCTCGCTCGAAGGACCCGAGGGCAAGGCCTTCCATACCCGCTCGCGGGTGTTCAGCGAGGCCGAGTTGGCAGCGCTGGCGCAACAGGATGGGCAGCGCATTGCAAACAATGCGCCGTCCTAGGCCTTGGCAAGCCGCAGACCTACCGCACAACTGTGGTGCAAAACAAGAGATAAATGCAGTAATTCAAAGACTTGCATAAAAACCATGGGCGCAGGCGGGTGAAATTGTTGCAATGCAGCATTCTTTATTACTTTCTACAATTTCCCCAGTACCAACTCCGCTGTGGATACCATGAACGCCCAATACAAAACCCAAGCCAAGGTCCAGAATCTGGCCCACAAAAGCCTGGAGCTCAGTCTGGCTGCGCCGCAGGTGGTCGCACAGCGCGTGGGCCGGATGATGCTCGCCGGCACCCATCCATCTGCCCGCGACCAGCAGGAGTTCTACCGTATGGGCAGCGAAAAAGTGGTGGCCTTCTACGAGTCCTGGATGGGCATGTGGACCCAGGCCTGTACCTCCTACTGGCAGACCGCCGCCAGCCTGTGCACCACACCGATGCTGGCACCCAGCAGCAGCAACCCGCTCGCCGCCTTTGGCGTGGGCAAGGCCACCTCGCGCATGGTGACGCAGCAGGTGCAGGCGGTCACCGATGTGCTCGACGCCGGCCTGACGCCAGTGCATGCCAAGGCCGTGCGCAATGCCAAGCGGCTGTCGCGCAGCAAGCGTTAATCCCTCTGCCCATTACTGCTGCGCCTGGTTGCCCTGCTTCGCTGGCGGCGTTAATGCTGAAACCGGTGATTTTTTAGCGCTGCTTTTTTGCGTCACTTTTTTGGTAGCAGATTTTGCGGGCGCCTTTTTAACGACTGGTTTAGCAACCGCCTTTTTAGCCGCCACCTTCTTCAGCGCCGGCTTTCGTGGCACCTGCTTTGGCTGGCCTGTTGCCTGCGTCGGGAGTGCTTTCTTTCTAGCCGCTTCCAGCCGGGGAAATCGCACTCGCTTGCCGTCGGGCAGACATTGCACATCCTGACGCCGAACTAGCGCTGCTAAGACCTGCTCTGTCAGGTCAGGCACATGTTCAAGCTGTGCAGTGACCGTCCGAATCGTCTGTAGCAAGGCGGCTTGTGTACTTGGCAGGTTTGCATGCATCTTTTGCAAGGAGCTGGCGACCCGTTTGGCGCCAGCTGTAACCAGCGCTGGCACCGATTTCTGTGAGAGTGAAGCAGCCTTGACGGGAGCGGGTGCTAGTGGCGGGGCATACCCTTGAGCCATTCCTTTACCAACTGCACTGGCAACCCGTTCACTGCCATCACTGCAGGGCGCGACAACGGCTGTACGCCCCAACCCTGGGCTCGCCATACGCTCTGAACCCTGTAATTTGATTCGCAGATGCGCCAAAGCGCACGCGCGTTGGGCGAGCTGGGCTTTCGCGGGAATAGGCTCTCTGATTAAGCTGACAGCGGTGGCATACATGTCTTCAGCGGACCACGGCTGGCCCCATGCTCCACTAATTCTGCGGTGCGTGATAAGACGCCAAGCTATCTGCGCAGCGCTAGGAGGCAAAGGGTTGAGGGCTGCTGGCAACTTTTTTACCGGCCCCGTTTTCATCGGCGCCACAACTGCCGCCTTGCGGTACTCAATGCGCCGCACTGCGAACTTCAGCAGCCTCGCATGCTCCACCATCGCGTCATAGCCCTTGTCATTGGAGACGATCACGAACTCATCGCCCTTTCGGCTCGACGAGAGATATCCGGCATAGAAACAAAGCTGAAAATCCAGCGCATTCTTGCCGGATCCGGAGCGCGGAACCGTCACGACCCGCGCCTCATCAAAGCACTCAATATGACTGCTGGTATCGACCTTCTGCGAAGGGCCGTGCAGCAACCAGACATGGCGGGCCTCAGGCACCAAGGCTTTCAGTGCTTGGCCTTCGGGCTGCACGTTCTCCCAGTCAACCAGCAAATGCACGCGCTTGCCCACTGGTTGCTTCTCCTTATCCGGGTGCTTGGCTGGATGTTTTTCGGCATTTTTTTGCAGCTTGGCTTCCACCGCCTCCTCAATATTCACCTGTGTGTGGTCTGCCAACTGCAGCAAGTACAGCAGCACGTCGGCGATCTCATCGGCCACCCGTTCTTTCTGAACAGGGTCGCGTGTGAGGCCACGGGACTCGGTCAAAGTGCTCCACTGGAACAGTTCCATCAACTCCGCCGTCTCCACCATCAGCGCCATCGCTAGGTTCTTGGGCGCATGGTAGGGCTGCCAGTCACGGGCGGCAGCAAAGCAGCGCAAACGTTCTTGCAAGGCGGATATGTCCATGGAGACTCCTTTGTCCTGATAGCTGTCTACGCTTGAATCGACTCCAATCCAGGTACGAAAACCGTGGCATTCAACTACCGCAGGCAGCTACCAATTATGGTGTTTGCTTATCCGTGCGCTGCAGGGCCCACATGCTTGCATAGCGCGCGCCCAGCGCCAGCAGCTGCGCATGGGTGCCGCGCTCCACAATGCGGCCCGCATCCATCACCAGGATTTCATGCGCGTCCACCACGGTGGACAGGCGGTGGGCGATCACCAAGGTGGTCTTGCCCTGCGCGGCCTTTTGCAGTTCCTGCTGAATGGCGCGCTCGTTGGCCGAGTCCAGCGCCGAGGTCGCCTCGTCAAAGATGAGGATGGGCGGGTTTTTCAGCAGGGTGCGGGCAATGGCCACGCGCTGCTTTTCGCCGCCCGACAGTTTGAGCCCCCGCTCGCCCACACGGGTGGCATAGCCTTCGGGCGAGGCGGCAATCATCGCGTGGATGCGCGCCGCCTGCGCGGCCTGCACGATCTCCTCTTGTGAGGCACCCGGGCGGCCATAGGCGATGTTGTAGGCGACCGTGTCGTTGAACAGCACGGTGTCCTGCGGCACGATGCCGATGGCGCGGCGCAGGCTGTCCTGGGTCAGATCGCGGATGTCCTGGCCGGCAATGCGGATGGCACCCGACTGCACATCGTAGAAGCGGAAGATCAGCCGCGCCAACGTGGATTTGCCGGCGCCCGAGGGGCCCACCACGGCAACGGTCTTGCCCGCAGGCACGACAAAGCTCAGGCCCTGCAGAATGGGTCGGTCCGGGTGGTAGGCAAAATGCACATCGTCAAAGCGCAGCTCGGGCTCGGCCTGCAGCGCCAGTGGTTGGGCGGCCGGGGCATCGGCCACTTCGCGCTGCTGGTCCATCAGCACAAACATGCGGTCCAGGTCTGTCAGGCTTTGCTTGATCTCGCGGTACAGGGTGCCCAGAAAATTGAGCGGAATGTAGAGCTGGATCATGAAGGCATTGATCATCACCAGATCGCCCAGGCTCAACCGGCCATCGACAACGCCCTGGGTGGCGCGCCAGAGCATGGCCACCAAGGCCACCGCAATGATCAGCTGCTGGCCGCTGTTGAGCAGGCTCAGGCTGCTTTGGCTTTTGAGGCGCGAGCGGCGCAGCTTCTCCAGATCCCCGTCGTAGCGCTGGGCTTCGAAGCCCTCGTTGTTGAAGTACTTCACCGTCTCGTAGTTCAGCAGCGAGTCGATGGCCTTGCTGTGCGCCGCGGAATCGATCAGGTTGGCCTCGCGCCGAAAATGCGTGCGCCACTGGGTGACCACGACGGTGAACGTGATGTAGACCGTGAGCGCCACGATGGTGATGATCGCAAACCAGATGTCGAACTGCACGGCCAGGATGCCCAGCACCAGCGCCAGCTCGATCAACGTGGGCACGATGCTGTAGAGCGAGTACGAGATGAGCGATTCGACGCCTTTGACGCCGCGCTCGATGTCACGGGTCATGCCGCCGGTCTGGCGCTCCAGGTGAAAGCGCAGGCTCATCGCATGCAGATGCTCGAAGGTCTGCAGCGCAATCGCCCGTGCGGCGCCCTGCGTGGCCTTGGAGAACACCAGCTCGCGCAGCTCGCCAAACACCGAGGTCAGCAGCCGCAGCCCCCCATAGGCCAGCAGCAAGCTCACCGGCACCACCAGCAAGGCCTGCGGGTTGCCAGGGCGGATGTCGAGCGCATCCACCACATGCTTGAGCAGCACCGGCACCCCGACATTGGCGACCTTGGCCCCCACCATCAGCACCAGGGCGGCCAGCACGCGCCACTTGTAGGTCCACAGATACGGCAGCAGGCGCTTCAAGGTGCGGCCGTCGCCAGCAGTCAGAGTTTTCCCATCATGGGGGGTAGGGCTTGTGGCGGCGGGCGCCTCGGCATAACGTCGCATCGGAGACAATGGTGGGTTTGTTATAGACCTCCATTGTGACCATGAATACCCCACGCACCGCATCCAACGAGCTTCCCCAGGACAAAGAGCTGGTTTTGCGCGTTGTTCCCATGCCTGCCGACTGCAATGCCAACGGCGATATCTTTGGCGGCTGGGTCATGTCGCAGGTGGATCTGGGCGGCTCGGTGCTGCCGCTGCGCCATTCGCGCGGCCGCACCGTCACCGTGGCGGTCAATGAGTTCATCTTCAAGCAGCCGGTGCGTGTCGGCGACATCCTGTCGTTCTACGCCAAGCTGGTACGCGTGGGCACCACGTCGATGACGGTCCAGGTCGAGGTATTTGCCGAGCGCCTGTCCAAGCAGGGCCAGTTCTTCAAGGTGACCGAGGCGACCTTGACCTATGTCGCCATCGATGACGAAGGCCATCCCCGCACCGTGCCGCCGCTGCCGGTCTGATTGGCCACGAGCGGCTAATGGCCCAGAAACACCAAAGCCGCTGCAACGCAATCCTGCGCTGCAGCGGCTTTTTCACAAGCGGGAGGCCGGGGCCTCAGCGATCAGGCCAGGCTTTCGGCCGGCTTTTCCGTCTTGGTGGCCGTGGTGCTGGCGGCCACGGGCTTGCGCGTGCTGTTGGAGCACTCGATCTCGCCGGTCAGCTGGCCACCTTCTTCGATGATGACCTTGCCGTAGCGGATCTTGCCGTGCACCCGGCCGCTGCCAAAAATCACCAGCTTGTCGCGCACGGTCAGATTGCCTTCGAACTCGCCATGGATCTCGGCGATGTCGATCTCGGCCGAGCCACGGAACGCGCCTTCGGCAGCGATCTGGATCACGCGCGAATCCATCGTGGCCTCGACCGTGCCTTCCACCACCAAGGTGTCACAATCGGTGATCTCGACGCCCTTGAGTTTGATATTGGGGCCAACAGTCAGTTTGCTGCCGGTGCCGGAAGTGGTGTCAGAGGTCACGGTGCTGGTATAGGAAGAGGTAGGAGAAGGGTTGCTGGGCTCATCGGCCTTGTGGCCGCTCAGGTTGCCGCCGAGCACGGAACTGGCAGAGCCGGCAGCGGTGCTGGGCAAGGTGCTGCCCGATGAACTGGAGGCATTGCCTCCCATGAACTTGGAGGCGGAAGAGTCGTTGTCACGGCGCCCGCCGAAAAAAGGGTTTTGTACAGCCATCGGTTCTCCTTGTGAAAAGCTTCTACATGCTATTCAATTTATAGCTAGGGTGTTCACAAAATTTGACACTAGTCGTAACAGCAGGCAACTATGGCGGCCTTTCCTATCAATACTTTCATACGTCGGACAAATCTCACATTTCCCAACATCCCTGCGCGCCGCTGGCCCGCATCAGGACACGATATAGGCTGCCGTGGCGGTGGCCAGTACCTGGCCGCTGCTGTCGCAAAAATCCGAGCGCGTGGTCGCCACCCGCGAGCCCAGCCGCAGCACCCGGGCCTGCAGCGCAAAGGGGCCATGGGTGCCTGGGCGCAGGTAGTCGACCCGCAAATCAATGGTGCCCAGCTTGGCAAAACGCATCAGGCGCTGCATCACGGGCTCACCGGCATGTTTGGCCCCTGAAGCCGCCATCACTGCGATGCCGCCCAGCGCATCCAGACTGGCGCTGATGACGCCGCCATGCACGCGTTGCAGGCCAAAATGGCCGACCAGGTCGTTGCGCATCTCCAGGCTGGCCCAGACCGCATCGCCCTGCACTGCCTGCAGCTTGAGGCCCAGCAGCTTGTTGAAAACGATGCGCTCTTCAAAAATGTCGCGCAGGCCTTCGATATAGGCGTTATCCAGACCTTGCATAGAGACATAGGCGGATGCTTCGAGGTGCGGCGTAGGCAATGTGACGGTGCTCATCCATCGCAGTATGCAGTCAAGCGCCTGGCACGGCAATCGCAGATTCTGCTGGGATGCCGCTGCGCCATGCGCTAGACTGCGCGCAAATACAGCACAACTATGCCTGACACCCTGCCTCCCGCTCCGCCCTCCACCCGCACGGCGCCCCGGCCACCGTTGCGCTTGAGCTGCGTGGTGCCTGCCTATAACGAAGCCAGCAACCTGGAAGCCTTTCTGCCGGCCTTGTACGAGACCGTGCGAGCACTCTCTGTAGAGTGCGAGATCGTGCTGGTCAATGACGGCAGCAAGGACACCACCGATGAAGTGGCCCAGCGCCTGGGCCAACAGCTGCCGCTGCACTACATCCAGCTGGCGCGCAATTTTGGCAAGGAAGCGGCGATGACCGCCGGGCTGGACTATGCACGCGGCAATGCGGTGCTGTTGATCGATGCCGACTTTCAGCACCCCCTGCCCCTGATTGCCGAGATGGTGCAGCTGTGGCAGGGCGGCTATGACATGGTCTACGGCGTCATCGCCGACCGCGCTGGCGAGGCCAAGGCCAAGCGCTGGGGCACCTGGCTGTTCTACTACCTGATGAACCGCGACAACGCCGTGCACATCCCCGAGAACGCGGGCGATTTCCGGCTCATGGACCGCAAGGTGGTCGATGCGCTGCGCCAGCTGCCCGAGCGCAACCGCTTCATGAAGGGCCTGTACGCCTGGGTCGGCTTCAAGAGCGTGGCGCTGCCCTTCGTGCCCGATAGCCGGCGCAGCGGGCAGTCCAGCTTCAATTTTCACCGGCTGTTTGCGCTGGCGTTTCAGGGGTTGACCTCGTTCACCACCTTGCCGTTGCGCATCTGGAGCCTGGTGGGCTTTTGCATCTCGGTGATGGCCATCCTCTACGGCATCTACATCACTGTCGAGACCATCGTGCTGGACAACCCTATCGACGGCTGGCCGACCTTGGCCGCCGGCCTGATGCTGTTCTCCGGCGTGCAACTGATGTCCATTGGCATGCTGGGCGAGTACATCGGCCGCATTTATGACGAGGTCAAGCGCCGGCCTTTGTACATCGTGGCGAACAACGATGACCGCAGCCCCGTGAGCAGCGAGCCCGTGGCACCCCCGTATGTACCGGCATCCGCCACGGCGC
The DNA here is from genome assembly GCF_022387135.1 of Comamonas sp. B21-038. Classification (GTDB taxonomy): domain Bacteria; phylum Pseudomonadota; class Gammaproteobacteria; order Burkholderiales; family Burkholderiaceae_C; genus Comamonas; species Comamonas sediminis. The sequence goes on along the minus strand of NZ_CP092462.1, from coordinate 5,140,648 downwards.
CGGCACCGGTTGCGCCGATGCCGCCGGAGTCCTGAGCTTGCGGGTCGCCGCCTTGGCCGAGCGCCTGCGCAGACTGCCTCAAGGCCTGCAGTTCATTGCCGTGGGTGGCTCGGCGGCGGCCACGCATTTGCTGGTGGTGCTGCTCCTGGTGGGCGGCGCGGGCATGGCGCCGCTGCTGGCCAATGTGCTGGCTTTTCTGGTCGCCTTTGGGGTCAGCTACAGCGGCCACGCCTGGCTGACCTTTGCCGATCAAAAGGCGCCCCACGCGCAGGCGCTGCCGCGGTTTTTTCTGGTCGCCTGCAGCTCCTTCGCCCTCAATGAACTGCTGTACTACCTGGCGCTGCACCAGCTGCACTGGCACTATGCCTGGAGCCTGGTGGCGGTGCTGATCGTCGTGGCGGTATTCACCTTTGTTGCAGCCAAGTGCTGGGCCTTTACTCACGCTGCACCGCACGGAGCACCATGAAGAACATCACCCTCTGCGCCGATGATTTTGCGCTGCACCCGGCTGTTGATGCAGCGGTGCTGGAGCTGGCGGCGCTGGGCCGCCTCTCTGCTACCAGCTGCATGACCACGGCCCCGGGCTGGCGTGCTGCTGCACGCGCCTTGCCTGCGGTGCGCAGCCAGCTGGACCTGGGCCTGCATTTCAACCTGACCGAAGGCCATGGCATAGCGCCCGATACCCCCATCACGCGCATTCTCAGCCAGGCCTATACCGCCCGGTTGTCTGCCGCTGCGCTGCGCGACGCCTGGTGCCGCCAGCTCGATGCGTTTGAGGATGCGCTGGGCATGCCACCCGTCTACGTGGATGGCCACCAGCATGTGCACCAGCTACCCGGCGTGCGCAAAGCGATGCTGGCCGAGCTCAGCGCGCGCTATGGCGCCGCGGCCCGGCAGATATGGATCCGATCCACGGCCCCTGCGGGCGCTTTGCGTTGGCAGGCCAAATCGGCCACGATCGCGCTGCTGGGCGGCTACCGCCTCAGCCACCAGTTGCAGCGCCAGCACTGGGCCACCAACCAGGGCTTTGCAGGGGTCTATGGGTTTGATGCACCGACGGAGGCCGCTTATGGCGGCCTGATGGCGCAATGGCTGGCCGAATGCCAGGACGGCAGCCTCTTGATGTGCCACCCGGCGCAGACGCCGATGCCGGAGGACGCCATTGGCCAGCAGCGGCCGGTGGAGTGGGCCTATCTGCGCTCGCCGGCGTTTGGCGAGCTGCTGGCAGCGCAGGGCTGCCGCATTGGCAAGCTGGCGCCTGCCAAGCCAGCCTCAGCAGCGATCACAGACCGCTGAAGTTGGGCTTGCGCTTTTCCATAAAGGCCTGCATCGCCTCCTTGGCGGCGGGCTGCTGCAGCAGATCGGCAAACACACGGCCTTCTTCCGCGATGCGCGACTGAACCGCCGCCATCTGGCCGCTCTTGAGCAGGCGCTTGCTGGCCATCAGCGAGGCCAGCGGCTTGGCGGCCAGCTTGGCCGCTTGTGCCTGCGCGATGGTGTTGCATTCGGTCGGCGGCACCACCCGGTTGACCAGGCCCACCTCCAGTGCCGCCTCGGCCATGAAGGGGTCGCCCAGCAGCAAGGCCTCGCAGGCGCGCTGGTGGCCCATCAGCTGCGGCAGCAGCAGGCTGGATGCCCCTTCGGGGCAGAAGCCCAGGTTGACGAAGGGCAGCGAGAACATCGCGTTGTCACCGGCATAGACCAGGTCGCAGTGCAGCAGCATCGTCGTGCCAATGCCCACGGCCGGGCCGCAGACGGCTGCGACGATGGGCTTGGGGAAGGCGGCCAGCGCCTGCAGGAACTGGAATGGCGGCGCGTTGTCATCGGGCTTGGGGCCGTGGAGGAAATCGCCCAGGTCGTTGCCGGCGGTAAACACCGAGGCATCGCCCTGGAACAGCACCACACGCACGTCGCTGCTGCTGGCGGCCTGCTGCAGGATGTCCGCCAACGCCAGGTACATGGCGCCGGTCAGCGAGTTCTTCTTGGCCACCCGGTTGAAGGTGATGGTGCAGATGCCCGCTTCGGCCAGCACCCGGATATCGTCGCAGGAGGATTGGATCGTCATAACAGTCTCTCAAAAAAGGTTCGGTGCCGGGCCCGGGCCACTGCCAGGGCGCACACCGAAGACGCTGGCATGCTAACCGGATTTGGCACGCCTTATTCCTTGTAATAGACCAGCTGGTGGCTGGTGGCCAGCAAAACGCCCTGGGGCGACCAGATCTGCGCGGTCTGGTCAAAAAAGCCATCCCGAAAGCCCTGGCCCTGCGCCTGGGCCAGCACCGGCTGGGTACCCACGGCGGCCAATTGCTCGGCACTGGCATGCACATAGACCGTCAAGGACACGGTGCCCACCGGCACGCGCTTGGCGCGGCGCAGCCAGATGCGGGGAAAGAACACATCGCACAGCGAAGTCAGCGCCGGCACATCCAGCGGGCGCGGGGGCTCGTCGCCCACCCACATGCGGGTGAGACTCGGGCTGGCCGCGCCATCCCACTCGGTCGGGTAGCCGCCCAGCAGCGGGCGGATGTTGTAGCGGTTCAGCCATTCCACGCGGAAATCGGTGGTGTAGCGCTCCACCGCGCTGGCCGGCAGCACCTCGGGCATCGCGTATTCGTCGTCCGACCAGGTTTCGCGCGCCAGCGCCGTCATCGCCGTCGCGGTGGTCGTGGTGGACCACTGGCCCTGCGCATCCTGCTCGCGCAGGGTGATGATCCAGTGCTGGGTGCTGCGGTTGGTGCGGGCGGGGATGGCCTCGATCACGTACGGCCGCTCGCCCACCGCACCAGCGTAGTTCACGGTGATCGCCACCAGATCCCCCAGGCGCTGCGGGTGCTGCAACACCGCCTGTGCCACTTGGGCAGCTGTGATGCCGCCATAGGGCCCGACCATGTTCCAGTAGTCCTTGCTGGCCTGCGCCGCGTACTGGTTCTGGCCGGTTGCTTCCATCGCCATGGCACGGTCGAAGGCATGGCGTTCGCTGTTGGTGGAGAGTTCACTCATTCGGACATCTTTCGCAGAAATTTTTGACTCCGCTGAAAACGCCTTGTGCCCGTACCAAGCCTTGCAAGGCTGGTAATGCAGTTGCATTTTCTGCCACCCGACAGTAGCAGCCAGCGGCATCTGCCGCAGCCTTGTGGGCGACAGATGCCGTGGCCTGGGGCGTTTTACACGCGCTCCAGAATGCCGGCCGCGCCCTGCCCCATGCCCACGCACATGGTCACCATGCCGTATTTGAGCTTGTTGCGCTGCAGCGCATGCACGACGGTGGCGGCACGGATGGCGCCTGTAGCGCCCAGCGGGTGGCCCAGCGCAATCGCGCCGCCCATGGGGTTGACCTTGGCCGGGTCCATGCCCAATTGCTCGATGACCGCCAGCGACTGCGCAGCAAAGGCCTCGTTCAGCTCGATCCAGTCCATGTCCTGCAAGGACAGGCCCGCATGGCGCAGCGCCACCGGGATCGCCTCAATCGGGCCAATGCCCATGATCTCGGGCGGCACGCCCTTGCTGGCATAGCTGACAAAGCGTGCCAGCGGCGTCAGGTTGAAGCGCTTGAGCGCCGCCTCGCTCACCACCAGCAGCGCACCTGCGCCATCGCTGGTCTGCGAGCTGTTGCCGGCAGTGACGGAGCCGCGCGCCGCAAACACGGTACGCAGCTTGGCCAGGCCTTCGATCGACGTGTCCGGGCGCGGGCCTTCATCCAGGCTGATGGTGCGCGAGCGGCTCACCGCCTCGCCCTTGGCGATGTCCACGCCCCGGTCGGTCACGGTGATCGGCGTGATCTCTGCGGCAAAATCGCCCGCCTGCTGCGCCGCCAGCGCGCGCTGGTGCGACTGCAGTGCAAAGGCATCCTGGGCATCGCGGCCGACCTTCCAGCGCTGCGCGACTTTTTCTGCCGTCAGGCCCATGCCGTAGGCAATGCCGACATCGCCTTCGCGCTCAAAGATGGACGGAGACAGCGATGGCGAGTTGCCCATCATCGGCACCATGCTCATGCTCTCGACGCCCGCGGCGATCATCACATCGGCCTCGCCCACGCGGATGCGGTCGGCGGCCATCTGCAAAGCGGTCAGGCCCGATGCGCAAAAGCGGTTGACCGTCACCCCGCCCACCCCCACCGGCAGCCCTGCCAGCACCGCGCTGATGCGCGCCACGTTCAGGCCCTGCTGGGCTTCGGGGATCGCGCAGCCGCAGACCACATCCTCGATCGCCTGCGGATCCAGCCCCGGCGCCTGCGCCAGCACGGCCTTCATCGTGGTGGCCAGCAGCTCATCGGGGCGCATATTGCGCAGATAGCCTTTGTGCGACTTGCCAATCGGTGTGCGCGTCGCCGCAACGATGTAGGCGTCTTGAACTTGTTTACTCATGGTCACTCGTCCTCTGTATTCACCTCCCTCTCCCGCAAGCGGGAGAGGGCCGGGGTGAGGGCCTGCAGCACATGCGCAAGCACCTCATTCGTTTGTTGAACAACCTCGTGGTTCCAAAACCGCAGAACCCGCAAGCCTTGCTGCCGCAACCACACCGTGCGCTGCCGGTCATAGCCTTGCGCCTGCAGATCCGCATGCTGGCCGCCATCCACCTCAACCACCAGCCCCTGCGCCAGACAGACAAAATCCAGGATGTAAGGATCCAGAGGATGCTGTCTGCGGAACTTGGAACCCGCCAGCTGGCGGTTGCGCAGGTGGCGCCATAACAGTTGTTCTGCCGTGGTGGGGGATTGGCGCAGGGCGCGGGCCTGCTGCAGCCTGACATCCGCCCTCACCCCTGCCCTCTCCCGCTTGCGGGAGGGGGGGTTGGAGAGCAGGGCGTTGTTATGCATGCTGGGCCTTAATTGCGGACGGGCTTGCCGGTGTTCAGCATGCCCAGAATGCGCTCCTGGGTTTTTTCCTTCACGATCAGGTCGGTAAAGGCCTTGCGCTCCAGCGCCATCAGGTATTCCTCGTTCACCAGGGTGCCGGCATCCACGTCGCCGCCGCAGACCACATCCGCCATGTGGCTGGCAATCAGCATGTCGTGCTCGCTGATGAAGCCGCCTTCGCGCATGTTGACCAGGGTGCTGCGCAAGGTGGCTGCGCCACTGCGGCCGGCCACCGGAAAAGGCTTGCGCTGCGGTGGGCGCCAGCCCGACTGTGCCATGGCCTTGGCCTGCGTCAGCGCTACAAACAGCAGCTCGTCGCGGTGCGGCACGATGACATCATCGGCCTGCAAGTAGCCAATGGCCTGCGACTCCAGCGCGCTGGTGCCCACGGTGGCCTTGGCCGCTGCGGTAAAGCCGTTCGCCAGGAAGGGCAGCAGATCCGTGCCGGTGGAGTACTGCGCATGGCGCGCCGCCTGGTAGGCCACATTGGTGAGGCCGCCGGCGCCGGGCACCAGGCCCACGCCCATTTCGACCAGGCCGATGTAGCTCTCCATATGGGCCACGCGGCGTGCGCAGTGCAGCAGCAGCTCGCAGCCGCCGCCCAATGCCATGCCATGCACAGCGCCCACCACGGGGATCTGCGCATAGCGCACCGACAGGAAGAGCTGTTGCATCACCTGCTCGATCTGGTCGATGGCCATCGGGCCTTGCAGCGCAAAGGCCGGCATCATCGCCTGCAGATCGGCGCCCACGCTGAATGGCGCATCACCCGACCAGATGACCATGGCGTCAAATTCCTTCTCGGCCAGCGCCAGCGCGGCCTGCAGGTCTTCCATCACATCGGGGCTGATGGCGTGCATCTTGGTCTTGATGCTGAAGACCAGCACCTGGTCATCCAGGGTCCAGCTGCGCGAGGCCTTGCTCTCGGCCAGGGTACGGCCTGCCGTGCGCCAGTCCTGCACGGGTTCGCTGGCCTCGCCGAGCACGCGTTCGGGGAAGAGCTGGCGCGCATACACCGGCAGATCGCGGCGCGGCACAAAGCGGTTCTCGGCCGCGCTCCAGGAGCCCTGCGCGGTATGCACGCCGCCAGCCTGCGCGACGGGGCCTTCAAACACCCACTGCGGCAGCGGCTCGGTGCTGAGCGCCTTGCCCGCGTCAATGTCTTCCTGCACCATCTTGGCCACCTGCAGCCAGCCGGCCTCTTGCCACAGCTCGAAGGGGCCTTGCTGCATGCCAAAGCCCCAGCGCATAGCCAGATCCACATCGCGGGCATTGTCGGCAATGCCCTTCAGGTGCACGGCGGCGTAGTGGAAGCTGTTGCGCAAGATGGCCCAGAGGAACTGGCCTTGCGCGCCTTCGCTGTTGCGCAGCAATTGCAGGCGCTCGCTGGCGGGCTTTTTGAGCATGCGGGTATAGACATCATTGCCCTTTTCGCCCGAGGGCACATAGGCCTGGTGCTCGGGGTCAAAGCGCTCGATACCCATCTTGGTCTTGCGGTAAAAACCCGCCTTGGTCTTCTGGCCCAGCGCGCCATCGGCGATCAGCTTGGTCAACACCGCCGGCGTGCTGTAGCTGGCGTAGAACGAGTCGCTCTGCGCGGTCAGCTGGGTCTGCATCGTAGCGATGACATGGGCCAGGGTGTCCAGGCCCACCACATCGGCAGTGCGGAAGGTGCCCGAACTGGCACGGCCGAGCTTCTTGCCGGTCAGGTCGTCGACGACGTCGTAGCTCAGGCCAAAGCGCTCGGCCTCGGCCATGGTGGACAGCATGCCGGCCACGCCGACACGGTTGGCAACGAAGTTGGGCGTGTCCTTGGCGCGGACGACGCCCTTACCCAGCTGGCTGGTGGCAAAGCTTTCGAGCTGGTCGAGCACCTGGGGCTCGGTCGCTGCGGTCGGGATCAGCTCCACCAGCTGCATATAGCGCGGTGGGTTGAAGAAGTGGATGCCGCAGAAGCGGTGGCGCAGCTGCTCGGGCAGCGCCTCGGACAGCGCCGTGATCGACAGTCCCGAGGTGTTGGAGGCCAGGATCGCATGGGGCGCGACAAAGGGCGCGATCTGGTGGTAGAGGTCGCGCTTCCAGTCCATGCGCTCGGCAATCGCCTCGATCACCAGGTCGCAGTCCTTGAGCTGCGCCAGGTGTTCTTCGTAGTTGGCAGGCGTGATCAGATCGGCTTCTGCCGCCACACCGAGCGGCGAAGGCTTGAGCTTTTTCAGGTTGGCAATCGCCTTCTGGGCAATCGCGCTTTTGGGGCCTTCCTTGGCCGGCAGGTCAAACAGCACCACCGGCACGCGCACATTGACGAGGTGGGCCGCAATCTGCGCCCCCATCACCCCGGCGCCGAGCACCGCCACTTTTTTCACCACAAATCGGGACATGGTTACTCCACTTTTGAGAGCCGCCAGCGCTTTTCAATTGCAGGCTGGCAGCCAGTTTCAGTCAAACCTATTCGACGCGCGACCAGGTCTGCGTGCGGCCAAAGGGGCCGATAGATCCGCGCACATCGAGCTTGTTGCCGTTGTCGGCAGGCGTGAGCTTGAGGCTGTAGGTGCTGCCGTTTTCGGGGTCGAGGATCTTGCCGTCCTCCCAGACCGCCTTGCCTTGTGCCTGCTTGGCGCCCCGGATGATCTCTAGCCCCACCAGCGGCTGGCCCTTGCGGTCGTCGGTGCAGCGGTCGCAGACGGCCTGCGGATCGGCGCCCTTGCGCAGCAGCTTTTCCACCTTGCCGCTGAGCACCCCGCCGCTGTCGCTGATGCGCACCTCGGACTTGGGTTCACCACTTTTCTCGTCAAAGGTGCGCCACAGGCCCACCGGCGACATGTCCGCAGCCAGCGCTGGCAGTGCCACCGCCAAGCTGCCAGCCACCATCAGCACAGGTTTCAGCAAGGTTTGCATCACGGTCTCCTCGGGTCGTTTTCGGCAGCACTGCAGGTGTCAAGCCAGCGCAGCGTCGGTGTTCATCAAGAGCTTGCTGCCGGTGCGCATGGTGCGCACGCGCAGGCCCGCCTCGGGGAACAGGCGCGCAAAGTAAAAGCGCGCGGTCTGCAGCTTGCCTTCATAGAAGCTCTTGTCGGCCACGTCACCTTCGGCCAGCGCGCGCAGCGCGGTCTGGGCCATGCGTGCCCACCAGTAGCCCATCACCAGGTGGCCCATCACGCAGAGGTAGTCGGTGGCCGCAGCGCCCACTTCGTCAGGGTTCTGCAGCGCCTTGAGGCCCAGCTCGGTGGTGATGCCGGTCATCTGGCCAGCCAGCTGCGCCAGCGGGTTGATGAAGTCGGCCATGCGCTCGTTGACGCCCTCTTCCTCCACGAGGCCCTGCACCAGCTTGCCCAGCGCCTTGAGCGCCGCACCCTGGTCGCCCAGCACCTTGCGGCCCAGCAGGTCCAGCGCCTGGATGCCATTCGTGCCTTCGTAGATCATGTTGATGCGCGCATCGCGCACCAACTGCTCCATGCCGGTTTCGTGGATATAGCCATGGCCGCCAAACACCTGCTGGCACAGCACGGTCACCTCAAACCCCTTGTCGGTCAGAAAGGCCTTGAGGATGGGGGTGAGCAAGGCGACCTGCGCGGCATGGGCCTTGCGCAAGGCTTCATCGGGGTGGTTCAGCTCTTCGTCGACCAGTGCCGAGGTGGCGATCATCATTGCCCGGCCGCCTTCGCTGTAGGCCTTGGCGGTCAGCAGCATGCGGCGCACATCGGGGTGCACGATGATGGGGTCGGCCGGCAGGTCCTTGGCCTTGGTGCCCGAGAGGCTGCGCATCTGCAGCCGGTCCTTGGCATAGGCCAGTGCATTCTCGTAGGCCACGGCCATCAGGCCCAGCGACTGGTTGGCAACGCCCAGGCGCGCGGCATTCATCATCACAAACATGGCCTGCAGGCCCTTGTTGGCCTGGCCCACCAAGCTGCCCACGGCGCCATCGATGGCGATCTGTGCGGTGGCATTGCCATGGATGCCCATCTTGTGCTCCAGGCCCGAGCAGCTGATGGGGTTGCGCGCCCCCAGCGAGCCATCGGCGTTGACGAGGAACTTGGGTACCAGGAACAGGCTGATGCCCTTGCTGCCCTTGGGCGCATCGGGCAGGCGTGCCAGCACCAGGTGCACGATGTTGTCGGTCATGTCGTGCTCACCGGCGCTGATGAAGATCTTGTTGCCAGTGATCTTGTAGCTGCCATCGGGCTGGGGCTCGGCCTTGGTGCGCAGCAGACCCAGGTCGGTGCCGCAATGGGGCTCGGTCAGGCACATGGTGCCAGTCCACTCGCCGCTGGTGAGCTTGGGCAGGTAGAGCTTTTTCTGCTCGTCCGAGCCATACACATGGAGCGCCTCATAGGCGCCGTGCGACAGGCCGGGGTACATGGCCCAGGCCTGGTTGGCGCTGTTGAGCATTTCATACAGGCACTGGTTCAGCACAAAGGGTAGGCCCTGGCCGCCATAGGCGCTGTCGCAGGACAAGGCCGCCCAGCCGCCTTCCACATACTTGGCATAGGCCTCTTTGAAACCCTTGGGCGTCGTCACACTCGAATCGGCCGGGTTGCGCGTGCAGCCTTCAGCGTCGCCAGACAGGTTGAGCGGCTGAACCACTTCGACCGCGAACTTGCCGGCCTCTTCCAAGATCGCATCCATGGTGCCGCTGTCGACGTCGGCATAGGCGGGCAGCTGCGCAAAACGGGCGGGCAGGCCCAGCACTTCTTGCATGAGGAACTGCATGTCGCGCAGCGGCGGGGTGTACTGAGGCATGGAAAGTCCTTTGGAAAAATGACGAGGTCAAACAGAAACGGAAGCGGGCGCAGCCGCATCGGACTGCGCCGCCAGGCAGGGGGCGAGCGCGGCATCGATCAAGGCAGCCTCGCGCTCGGGATGGACTGCATAGCGCAGCAATACGCTACGCAGCGCGGTGGCGGCATGCTTCAGCGCCAGCGGGCCGTGTAGAAAACGGGTTTCGTAGTGCAGCGACAAGATGACGCCGTGCAGCTCGAACAGCACCTGGTCGGGCGCCACATCGCTGCGCAGCTGGCCTTCGGTCTGCGACTGCACAATCGCCCGGCGCATCGCATCCATCCAGATGCGCACCGATTCGGACAGCGCATCGCGCACATCGCCAGGCCGGTCGTCGAACTCGACCGCGCCGCTGATGTAGAGGCTGCCGTAGAGGCGGCTGGCGTCATTGGGCTGGGCGGTGCTGCCCATCCAGCCCGTGGCCATGTGCAGCAAGCGGGCCAGCCCGCGCGGCACCTGCAGCGCGGGCACAAAGATTTCGCGCTCAAAGCGCTCGTGGTATTCGCGCACCACCGAGCACTGCAATTCCTCACGCGAGCCAAAATGGGCAAACACGCCGGACTTGCTCATCCCCATCGCCAGTGCCACCATGCCCAGCGACAGGCCATCGAGCCCCTCTTGCGCGGCCAGGGACAAGGCGGCGTCCACAATCGCAGCACGCGTCTGGGCGCCTTTGGCCAGCTTGGCCATCTCGGCGGGAGCCGGTGTAGAGGCAAGGGATTTGGTCATAAATCAAAAATAGCACGGTCGTTCTTTTTTTGATTCTTGCACAAACCCAGTGTGCTGCCAACCGCTGCCGTGCAAAGCAAGGGTAAACCACGGCATGCGCAAACCCGCCATGAAAAAAGCTGCTGGCCCGGGCAGGCTCAGCAGCTTTTGCGATGGAGTCAGGCGGCGTCAGTGCGCCATCAACGACAGGCAGCTGTCGAGCTGCTCGGTGGGCAGGCGCCGGAAATCAGAACGCGCAAAACGCTGCAGGCGGCCAATCAGGAACGACATCAGAACGCTGGAGCGCACATTGGCATCCACCGTCGGCGTGGCCGAGGCGTCAGCGCCGGGTACCACGCGCAGGCATTGGCGCAAGGTGGTCTCGATGCGCTCGAAGAACTGCTGCATGCGCTGCTGCAGGCGGGGGTTTTCGGACTGCAGCGCATCGCCCAGCATCACACGCACCATGCCAGGGTTGCGCTCGCCAAACTGCAGCACCATGGCCACCACGCGGTGGGCCTGGGCAATGCCATGCTCCACGGTCTTGGCGGGGTCGGGCACATCGCGGCCGGTGATCTGCACGGCCAGGCTGTAGACGGACTGCTCGATGAACTCGATCAGGCCCTCATACATCTGGGCCTTGCTGGCGAAGTGGCGGTACAGCGCCGCTTCGCTGATCGACATTTGCGCGGCCAGCGCTGCCGTGGTGATCCGGTCTGCGCCGGGCTGCTCCAACATGGCTGCCAGCGTCTGCAGAATCTGGATTCGACGCTCTCCGGGTTTCGGACGTTTACGGGTAGGTGCCGGGTTAGCGGCTTCTAGCGACGCATCGACAAGGTCGGCGGCGAAAGAAGATTCTTGATCAGACATGCGTTGAATATGAGGCTGCACCCGACGCAGTCTCCCAACACCGCCAGGTATTTTTTATTGATAAAAGTAAGGCACTCGCCTCACAGGTTGCAAGCGCAACCCTGGGCCCTCTGTAACATCTTACTGCAAAAGAACTGCAGAAAAATGATAAAAATCATGTGCATTGCCAGATGCGCAACTCAATTACGCAATCAAATGTATCAATAACTACGAATCATTGTTCCGTAGGCCGTATCGGTCAGAATTTCGAGCAGCATCGCGTGTGGAACGCGGCCATCGACAATATGCACGGCATTGACACCGCTCTTGGCGGCATCAATGGCGCCGGCCAGTTTGGGCAGCATGCCGCCGGAAATGGTGCCGTCATCGATCAGCTCATCGATCTGGCGCGAGGTCAACTCGGTCAGCAACTGGCCTTGCTTGTCGAGCACACCGGGAATGTTGGTCAGCAGCATCAGCTTTTCCGCCTGCAGCACCGTGGCCAGTTTGCTGGCCACGACATCGGCATTGATGTTGTAGCTTTCGTTGTTCTCGCCAAAACCGATCGGGCTGACCACCGGGATGAAGGCGTCGTCCTGCAGTGCCTTGACCACGCTGGGGTCAATGGACAGGATATCGCCGACCTGGCCCACATCGTGTTCGACCGATGGATCCTTGTTGTCCTTGAGCTTGAGCTTCTGGGCGCGGATCAGGCCGCCATCACGGCCGGTCAGACCGACGGCCTTGCCGCCGGCCTGGTTGATCAGGCCCACGATGTCCTGCTGCACTTCTCCGGCCAGCACCCACTCCACTACCTCCATGGTCTCGGAGTCGGTCACGCGCATGCCCTGCACGAACTTGCCTTCCTTGCCCAGGCGCTTCAACGCATTTTCGATCTGCGGGCCGCCACCATGCACCACCACAGGGTTGATGCCCACGAGCTTGAGCAGCACCACGTCTTCGGCAAAGTCGGCCTGCAGTTCGGGGTCGGTCATCGCATTGCCGCCGTACTTGATGACCATGGTCTTGCCATGGAACTTGCGGATGTAGGGCAGCGCCTGCGCCAGAATTTCAGCCTTGTCGCGCGGGGCAATGGAGAGAGAAGGAGTCGTCATGGTTGCAGGCCTTTACAGCAGCGGAGAAGATGCAAAACGCGCATTGTGCCCCAAAGTGCCGCCTGCCTGCTGATCAGCGAATCCAGCCCGGCAGCTTGAAGCGCACGATCACCAGATAGGCAGCGACGTAGGAGACACAGAACAGCGCGCAGAAACCAATCAGGATATAGGTGTTGCGCCAGAACAGGACCGCCGGCACCACGGTGAGCAAAGTGAACGCCCACAAATACGGAGCCGTCCGGTTATTGCGCCGCAGCATGCGGCGCGCGGCATTTTCATCGAGCACGCTGCGCACGATACGGCGGTAGATCAGCTGGTGCAGGTGCAGCGCATCGGCCATGCCCGGCGAGTCCCCCCGCGCGAGCTTGCGGTAGATGGAGAACATCGTCTCCCAGACCGGATAGATGAGCAGCAGCATCGGGAACCAGGGTGAGACGATGGGGTGGCGCTGCACCAGGGTGATGCTGCAAAAGGCGATCACGATGCCCCAGACATAGGCGCCGCCATCACCGGCAAACAGCTGGCCCATGGGGTAGTTCCAGAACATGAAACCCAGGGTGGCCGCTGCGGTGATCACCAGGATGGCGGCCAGCTCCCGGTCGCCCAGCTGCAGCGCCACATGGGTGAGCGCCGCGCAGATGATGACCGCCACCATGCCGGCCAGCCCGTTGTAGCCATCGATGATGTTGAAGGCATGCGGCAGGCCCGCAATCGCCAGCACGGCCAGTGCCATGCCCAGCCAAGGCGCGGCACTCAGTGCCGCGTCCATCCAGACCAGGCCCATGCGCGGCACCGTCATGCCCAGCAGGTAGACGGCCAGCAAGCCGGTCAGCAAGGTCAGGATCAGGCGGTAGCGCACGGTCATGCGCTGGGTCATGTCCTCGGCAATGCCGCCCGCCACGGCGGGCAGCATGGCCATGAAGAAGTAGAGCACCCACTGGTTCCAGTGCAATGCATTGCCGTAGTAGCCCCACCAGTTCTGCACCCCGGCGACGCCGACCGTCAGCACCAGGCTGCTGAACATGGCCAGACCGCCCAGGCGCGGAATGTGGCCGACGTGGAAGCGCTGAGGCAAATCCTTGCCATAGCGTTTGGCGTGGCCGCGCATGCGGCGCACGATGAAACCCGCGCCAATCAGCGTACAGAGAAAAGCGACCACTGCCAGGAAAATCATTATTCGGTCATCGTGAGTGCTGCGGTGGGAGTACGCCGGAGCAAGGCCCGGGCGCGCCAGAAAACTGCCGAGGCCCACAGCCGCAGCAAGCTGCGAATATGCCACAAAGCATGGCGGGCCCGGCGGTGGCTGGCCCGCTGGCCGGCATGGCCCACCACACAATCCGCGCGCGCCAAGGTCCAGCCCGCAAGGCGCAGGCGCAGGCAGAGCTCCACATCCTCGCAGTACATGAAGTACGCGGTATTGAGCCCGCCAATGCCCTGCCAGACTGCGGTAGGTAGCAGCCACATCGCGCCATTGACCCACTCGGCGCGGGTCTCCCGCCGTTTGACTGCATAGCGGCGCAGCAAGGACCAGGGGGTGGGCAGCTCCCGCTCGCTGTCCTGCAGCTGGCCATGTTCATCCACCTGCATCGGGTAGGCCAGGCCCACGCCTTGGCGCTGCAGCGCGCGCACCAGGGCCGGAAAGGGATTGCCGCCGCGCAGGTCCACATCGGGGTTGAGCACGCAGACCAATGGCTCGGCCGCGCCAGCCAAGGCGGCATTGTGGTTGGCGGAAAAACCTTGCGGCACCGTGTTGTGGCGCAGCTCCAGCACAAAGGGCCAGCCGCCGGCAGGCGCCACGGGCGCAGGCTCGGGCAGGTTCAAGGTCAGCACCACACGGCTGACACCGGCGCCGCCCGCGCCATGCACAGCCAAGGCATCGAGCAGCTGCTGCACCATCGTGCCATGGCCATGGCTGACCACGGACAAGGCGATGGGCGGGAGTGGAGAGGTGGGGCTGGCGGACATCAGCGGGCATTATCCATCAGCGGTCAGCCCAGAAATCTGCCCGCCGTCCACGTGTAACAGCGCGCCTCAGTACAGACGCAGCGCGAGCAGCACGCGCAGGATCAGCGTGTCGACTGCACTCATGCGCCAGTAATAGTGCTGGACGGAGGCGCGCAGCGCGGTGATCCAGCTGCTGCGCGAGCGGATCAGCATGCGCAGCTGGCGGCGTTGGGCATCGGGCAGGCTGGTGCCATGCAACCGGTCAAACTCGCTCAGTTGGTCGATCCAGCCGGGCCCTGCCTGACGCAGCCGGCGCCAAAAGCGCTGTACGCGCGCCCATTGGCCGGCCAGGCCCTGCTTTTGCATGCCGATGGTGTTGCTGCCATGCTGGCGGTAGAGGATGTGGCTCTCGCTGTCGAACACCACCCGGCCAAAGGCCGATACCACCAGGTAGGCCCACCAGTCGTGCGCCAGGCAAAAGCCCGGGCGCTGCGACAGCAGGCGCTCGCGCGCCGCACTGTTGAGGGCTATCGTGCAACCGGTCGCAATGTTCTGCACCAGCGCATTGCCCCAGCCGATGGCGCTGCGGTCATAATCGGGCGAGGGGCCGATGGGCTGCAGCTCACGGTCCACATACTGGGTGCGCGAGCAGTACAGTGCCGCGCCCTGCTCGGCGTTCAACAGCGCCAACGCGCGGCTCACCTTGCTGGGCAGCCAGACATCGTCCTGGTCGCAGAAAAAATAGAAATCATAGCCCGCGCCCACGTTTTGCAATAATTCGTAAAAACTAGCTACAAAACCAAGGTTTGGCCCTGCCTGGCAATGGATGTTCGGATGGATGCTGGCATAGCGCCGGACAATGGCCAGGCTCTGGTCGCTCGAGCCATCGTCGCGCACCCAGATATCGCAACCTGCATGGCTCTGCGCCAGCAGGGAATCAAGCTGCGCAGGCAGAAACCGTTCGCCATTGAATGTAGACAATAGAATTGCCACACGATTTTGCTTGTCAGTCATTCATTGTTCACCTGCCTGTGCAGGCCTATCCCGGCAGAATTCCTATCCATTCCCATATCCATGACCCGCGAACACCACGTCTACACCCGCCACATCGATCTCCAGCAACGCAGCTCGCTGTCCGTGCTGGCGAACAAGATACAGCCGGGCGCCCGTGTGCTCGATCTGGGCTGCGGCCCAGGCGTGCTGGGCCAGTACCTGCAGCAGCACAAGGCCTGCATCCTGGATGGGGTGACGTTCAGTGCCGAAGAGGCCGCGCTCGCCAGGCCGTATTATCGCGATCTCGCTGTGGCGGATCTGGAACAGATCAACCTGGCTGAGGCTTTTACGCGGCGTCAGTATGACTATATCGTTTGCGCGGATGTCCTTGAGCATCTGCGCCAACCAGAGCAATTGCTGGCCGACTGCCGTGATCTGCTGGCAGAAAACGGTGAAATCCTGGTCTCCATCCCCAATGCCGGTTATTGCGGCTTGGTCATGGAGCTGATGCAGGGCGAACTGCGCTACCGCGAGGAAGGCCTGCTCGACCGCACGCATCTGCGCTTTTTCACGCGCCAGTCGCTGCTGCGGCTGATGAAAGAGGGCCAGTGGAGCGTGCAATCGCTGGAGACCGTCGATCGCCCGCTCGACGAATCCGAGTTTGCCCGCACCACCGCCGACAGCCTGCCACCCGCGGTGATGCGCTACCTGCTGGCCCAGCCCGATGCGCTGGCCTACCAGTTCATCTGCAGCATCCGCCCCAGCAGCGATGCCGCCGCCGCCCAGGCCCATGCACTGCTAGCGATCGAGAGCGAGGCCAACACCGCACATGCCAGCTTCACCACCAACCTGTACTGGGCCGATGCCGGCCAGTTCAGCGAGTCGCACAAGCTGATTGCCAAGGGCCAGATCGGCGCGCTGCAGCAGAACATTCGCTTTGCGCTGCCTCGCTTTGAAGGCGCCCAGCCCAGCTTGCGCTGGGACCCGGCCGACCGCCCCGGCTTTTTGCACCTGCACGCGGTGCGCCTGTATGACGCCAGCGGCGTGCTGCGCTGGCGCTGGCAGGCAGAACAGCCCGAAGCGCTGGCTCAAGTGCCGCACAGCCAGATCAGCTGGCAGCCGGCCCCCGCCACCGCGCCGGGCAGCACCTTGCTGTTGCTGACCGGCGACGACCCGCACCTGCACCTGCCGATTGCGCCAGCGCTGCTGCAGGACTGCTTGCAGACGGAAGGTGCGGTGCTCGAAGTCAGCCTGGGCTGGCCCATGTCCGCCGACTATGCGGCGCTGGCCGATAGCGCCCAGGAACTGCAGGCCCGCATCCGCCATGCGGATACCGAGGTGTTGCGCGCGCAGCAGGCCCAGGCCGATGCCCACACGCAGCTGCGCCAGTTGCAGGCCCATATGCAGGACCAGCGCCAAAACCTGGAAGAAGCCATTGCCCAGCAGCAGGAGCACATCCAGGGCCAGCAGACGCATATCAACAATCTGCAAACCCATCTGAGCAATATCGAGGCCTCGGAGGCCTACCGCGTCGGCCAGAAACTGGCCAGCGCCAAGGCCCGGCTGCGCGGCCGGCCTGCGCCCGCCCCGGCCGTCGTGCATGTGCCCGAGCCCGAGCCTGTGCAAGCAGTGGAGGCATTCGATGCAGCGGAGGTGAGCGCTGAGACGCAGGATGAGGCGGTGCCCGCCATCGTGGTCGAGGAAGCAAGTCCCTCTGAAACGCTGGCCGAACCCGTGCGCCCGCTGGCAGCAGCCCAGCCCGCGACCATGGTTGACATCATCGTCCCGGTGTACCGGGGCTTGGGCGATACGCAGCGCTGTCTGCAGTCGGTGCTGCAGGCGGCGACGCAAACCAACAGCCAGTTGGTGGTGATCAATGATGCCAGCCCAGAGCCGGAGCTGACCGCCTGGCTGCGCGAACTGGCGCAGCAGGACAGCCGCGTGCATCTGCTGGAAAACGACAGCAACCTGGGCTTTGTGGCCACCGTCAACCGGGGCATGGCGCTGAACCCCAGCCACGATGTGCTGCTGCTCAACAGCGACACGGAGGTGTCCCACGAATGGCTGGACCGCCTGCACCGGGCGGCCTACAGCGCAGAAGATGTGGGCAGCGTCACGCCGCTGTCCAACAACGCGACGATCTGCAGCTACCCGCGCTTTTGCGAAAAGAATGCGCTGCCCGTGGATGCCGACCTGCTGCGCCTGAACCACCTGGCCGCCAGCGCCAATGCCGGGCAGACGGTCGAGGTGCCCACCGGCGTCGGCTTTTGCATGTACATCCGCCGCGACTGCCTGGCCCAGACCGGCCTGTTTGATGTGGAGCATTTCGGCAAGGGCTACGGTGAAGAAAACGACTTCTGCATGCGCGCCCATGACCTGGGCTGGCGCCACCTGCTGGCGCTGGACAGCGTGGTGCTGCACACCGGCGGCGTCAGCTTCGGCGACAGCAAGACGCCGCGCGAGCAGGCCGCCTACCAGACCCTGCTGCAGCTGCACCCCGCTTACGACAGCCTGGTGCAAGCCCACTTGAAAGCCAACCCGGCCCAGGCCGCGCGCAATGCCATCGACAAGGCCCGCCTGCGCCAGCACCCGCTGCCGCGCATCCTGATGGTGTTGCACAACGCCGGCGGCGGCACCCTGCGCCATGTCAAGGAGCTGGCCCACAGCCTGCGTGACCGCGCGGTATCGCTGGCCCTGACCCCGCTGGAAGACAACTACATCCGCCTGCAGTGGCTGGATGCGGCCGAGGGCTATGATGAGGAGTTCCACTGGCCTACGCAATCGGAAGCGCTGGTAGCGCTACTGCGCGAGCTGGGCGTGAGCCATATCCACTTTCACCACCTGATGGGCCTGAACCTGGAAGTGATGCGCCTGCCCGAGCTGCTGGGCGTGCGCTATGACTTCACCGCGCACGATTACTACGCCATCTGCCCGCAGATCAACCTGATGGAGCCCACGCACAATGCGCACTATGCGGCGCTGGGTGTGGCCCAGTGCCCACAATGTTCGGGGGCCGAGCCCGCGCCCACTGGCGAGTACATCGATGCCTGGCGTATGCGGCACCGCCTTTTCCTGAACCAGGCGCGCTATGTGCTGGCCCCGAGCAAGGATGCCGCGCTGCGCATGCACCATTACTTCCCCGATGCGCCGGTGCGCTATGTCACCCACCATGACATCCCCGATGCAGCGACGCTGCCCGTACCCAAGGGACAACCGCTGGCGCCCCATGCGCATCTGCGCGTTTTCATCCTCGGCGGCGTCAGCCTGGCCAAGGGAGGCGATGTGATGGAAGCGGTGGCACTGGCTGCTGCCAAGAGCCAGGCGCCCGTCGAGCTGCACCTGCTGGGCTACCCGCACCGCCGCATGCGCACCCAGCCCCATGCCAGCCTGACCATACACGGACCCTACGACGATGCCGACCTGCCCGCACTGATGGCGCGCCTGCAGCCCGATGTGGTCTGGTTCCCCGCGCTGTGGCCCGAGACCTATAGCTACACCTTGAGCGCCTGCCTTCAGGCCGGCGTGCCGGTGATCGCGCCCGATATCGGCGCCTTCCCCGAGCGCCTGGCTGGCCGCCCCTGGACCTGGCTGCGTCCCTGGAGCACGTCGGCCGACGAATGGCTGGCACTGATGCTCGACATTCGCCAGCGCCAGTACATCGAAGGCCAGCCACCGCTGCCGGCACCGGCGGCTGCGGTCGACCTGAAGGCCCAGTACCTGCAGCCCTGGAGCTACGGACACGATTACCTGACGGGCCTGCGCCAATCCCCCCATTAAATAAAATGGCCCGATAGTGCTTGCAAATCAAGCACCCCTGCTACAAAAACCAAGAGCCGCTCCTTGTCATCCACTCTCTCTACCTTGCGCAAGCTGCCCCACAAGCTGCGCCAGCTGGCCCGCAGCATGTACCTGCTGGCCGCCGATCCCCGCCAACTGGGCAGCAACAGCCGCCGGCTCTGGCGCGCCTGGCGCACCGGTGGCACCCCAATGCTCAAGCACCAGCTGCTGTCCTTGGGCCACCCTGATGCCCCGACTGTACCGGTCGCCCCCACCGATGCCTGGCAGGACTACCAGCAGCGCTTGGCCAGCGAGGTGCTGCCGGTGCTGCGCGCCGAGATTGCAAGCTTGACGCAGCCGGTCAGCATCTCGATCCTGGTGCCCACCTACAACACCGACCCGGCCATGTTGACCGCCATGGTCGATTCGGTGCGCGCCCAGATCTACCCGCACTGGGAACTGTGCATCGCCGACGATGCCTCCACCCAGCCCCATGTGCGTAGCATGCTGCAAGAACTGGCCGCGCAGGAGCCCCGTATCAAGCTGCACCTGGGCGAGCGCAACCATGGCGTATCGCACGCCAGCAACCGGGCGCTGGCGCTGGCCACCTCTCCCTTTGTGGTGCTGCTGGACCATGACGACCTGCTCCAGCCCCAGGCCATCTACCGCGTCGCCCAAAGCGTGATGGCCGATGACCCGGACATGCTGTACTCGGACGAAGTGCTGGTCAGCCCCGATGGCAGGCAGGTGCTGCAGTACTTCCATCGCCCGGCCTTCTCGCCCGAATACCTGCGCAGCCACCCCTATATCGTGCACATGGTGGGCTTTCGCACGGCGTTGCTGCGCAGCCTGGGCGGCTTTGACGAGTCCCTGGGCATTTCGCAGGACTACGATCTGATTCTGAGGGTCAGCGAGGCGGCCAGCCGCATCGTCCACCTGCCTGAACTCCTCTACCAATGGCGTACCCACACCGGCTCGGCCGGCCACGACAAGATGGCCCAGGTGATGGCCACCTCGACTGCGGTGCTGCAACGCCATCTGGACCGCAGCGGCATCGCGGCGCGCTCGGCCGCCGGCGTGTCCTTCAACTTCTTTGAGACGCAGCACCAGATCGCCGATGGCCAGCGTGTGGCCATCATCATCCCGACCAAGAACTACGGCAGCCTGGTGCGCCAGTGCGTGGACAGCATCCGCGCCACCGTGCAGCATGCCGCCTACGACCTGATCGTGATCGACCATGACTCGACCGAGCAGGCCAGCCTGGACTATTTTGCCCAGTTGCAGCAGGAGGGCACTGCCACCGTGCTGCGCTACCAGGGGCCCTTCAATTTCTCGGCCATCAACAACTGGGCCGTGCGCCAGCTGACCCGCCCCTACAGCCACTACCTGTTCTGCAACAACGACATCGAGGCGCTGGAGAGCGGCTGGCTGGAGCACATGCTGTCGCAGTGCCAGGACCCGAGCGTCGGCATGGTGGGCGCGCAGCTGCTCTACCCCGACCGCACGTCGATCCAGCACGCCGGTGTCTGCGTGGGCGCCTTCGGCATTGCCGAGCACTATGGCAAGTTCTTGAAGCTGCCTCCCGACCGCGTCGACATCGCCTTCATGGGCCGCCTGGTCAGTACGCACGAGGTATCCGCCGTGACCGCCGCCTGCCTGCTGATGCGCAAGGACGCGTTTGATGCCATCGACGGCTATGACGAGAAGCTGGCCGTAGGCTTTGGCGATGTGGACCTGTGCCTGCGCACCTTGCAGCTGGGCTGGCGTGTGCTGTACTGCCCGCAAGCCACCTTGATCCACCATGAATCCATCACCCGGGGCAAGGCCGAAGGCTATGACCCGCACCCCGAGGATTCGGCATTGTTCGCCAGCCGCTGGCGCGATTTCCTGGACCAGGGCGATCCGTACTTCCACCCCGCTTTTGAAGTGCGCCACACCTGCTGGCTGGTGCGCACCCCTTTGCACTGCCAGCCCTCGATCAACCGCCGCCTCTTCAGCCGCAGCGGCCTGGGCCAGCGCATGCAGCGTTTGAGCTACAGCGCCAGTGTCTCCGAACCGTTGCAGCAGGCAGTGGCTGCGGCAGGCACCCAGCCCGCCGCCTGACGAAAAACGGGCCGGCGCGCTCTACGGGCTGCCGGCCCATGATCAAACGGGACGCTGCAGCAGCAAAAAGATCTCGTTGTTGGTCAGTACCTCGCGCGGGTACTGCACCAACAAGACCTCTGGCACCGGCTCGGGCTCATAGTGGCGGCGCTCTTCGCGTGCCACCGTAAACCCCGCTTCCTTGGCCAGGTCTACGAGTTCGTCGGCGGTCAGGCGGTTGAGCTCCTGGTATTCCTTGAACACAAAGCGCTTGTAGCCCTCCGGCCCAAAATCGGCAAAGCCAAAGTCCACCTCATCGGGGCTGAGTTCACCGTCATAGGCTGCTATCACCTTCCAGAGCGCATCCTCGTCCACCAGCAGGTGGTGCCAGGCAACGCTGTCATAGCGGCGCAGGTGCGAGCCAAAGGCGGAGTAGAACAGCGGCTCGATCTGCAAGAAGAAATGCCCGCCCGGCTTCAGGCAGGCCAGCAGGTCTTTCAGGATGGGCAGCAACTGGTCGCGCTGCACATGCTCAAAGGTCGACCAGCTCATGATGCCGTCATAGAGCGGCGCCTGGCCCGCCAGCGGCGCGCTGGGGGTGATCGTCTGAAAACTCAGCGCGGCCGGAATGCGTTGCAGGCCCAACTGCTCCTGCGCAATGCGGGGCAGCTTGGCGTATTCCTGGCGCACATCAACGCCGTGGATGGCCGCAGCGCCATGGCGCAGCACCAGGGCCAGATCGGTGATGCCATCACCGCAGCCAAACTGCAGCAGGCGGGCAGTGCTCACATCCATCACAGGGCTGAGCCACTGCGCCACCACATCGGATGCGTAGTGGAAGTGGGAGCGGAACCACTCGTCAGTGATCCGGCTGTCGTCAAACGCGGGCAGGCCCAGCAGCTTTTCACGCAATTGCGCCAGGCGGCGCATACGGTTTCCGCGGTTCATGAGGGCTTTCGCAGCACGTACACGTCCTGGTGGTTCCAGAACTGCACGGGGGAGAAATATTCGAGCTTGTCGGCGCCCACGGTCTCGGCAATGCGCGCGCGCACAAAGGCTTCGGTCGTAAAGGCCGTGCCGTACTCGTTCGGATCGATGGCGTTCGATTCGCTCGACGGCGCAAAGAAAAAGCCCTCATCATCGAGCGGAACGCTGTCAAACCGGGCCGCCTTGATGCCGTGCGTGCTGAACACCAGAATGCCACCCGGCGACACCAGGTTGTACAACACCTGCAGCCAGCGGCCCCAGGTGCTGCGCGGCAGATGGCTGAACAGCGACAGCACAAAGACCGTGTCGTACTGGCGCGGGGCCACCAGTTGCTCAGGCACGCTGGCAGAGACAAAGCCCTGTACGCCAAAGGTACGCTGCGCGAAGTCCACCGCATCGGGCACCACATCCGATACCGTCACCTTGCCGGGGCCCAGCAGATGGGCCAGGTGGCGGGTAAAACGGCCATGGCCGCTGGCAAACTCCAGAAAATGCTGGCTCTGCACCAGCGGCTGGCCGACACGTTCCATCACCGTCATCAGCTCGGCCAGGGTGCGCCAGCCATCGGCCAGGTAGTCGCGCAGCGGGTTGTTGCTGCTGGGGTGGCCGGCAAAGAAGCCAAAAATATCATCGGCTGTGGAAATCGTGCAGTCCAGGCCCATGATGTTGCGGAACGAGCCGGTCAGCCCATGCTGCTCGATCAGCGCATGCGCTGCTAGCATCACGTCCTTTTCGGCACGGGCACGCAGCAGCAGGCCCGAGGCCGCTTCAAAATTGCCATTGGCCAGCATCAGCTGGGCTTCGGCCAGCAACTGCTGGCCCTGGTTGGTCGCAGAGGGAGAATTCGTGGTCATAAATCTGGGGGCGGTGGGCACGCCAGCGCAGACGCTGGCGCGCTCGTTTCCTGGGGTTCAAGCGGTGCACGCGCTTGCGCGCAGCCTCAGCTCCAATGGTGGGGCAATCGTACCAGTCCAGGCAGCGGCTTGGGGTAGATAAAGCGGAAGACGGTGTACTGGAACCATTGGTCGTAGACCGCCAGACCCGAGCCATCGAACAAGAAGGCGCTGACCACATAGTCACCGCTGTGCAAAGGCAGGTCCGGAAAGCTCAGTACCGACTGCCAACTGCCATCGGGCAATGGCAGAGGCACCGCACCCTCTTCGTGCGTAGCCAGACAGGCAATGCCTACGCCCTTGTTCTGCTCGATCATGAAGCCGATATTGGGCCGCTCGGCCCCGTTGCCGCGTGCCTTGATCGTGATCACCAGGTCCTGGCCTTGCAACACCGGCGGGTCGCCCGGGCTCAGGTTGGCAATATCCACCGACAGGATGCAGGCGTTGCCAGCCTCTTTGGCTGGAGGCAGGTTGGGGGGCTCCACGGCATAGGGCGTAGCCAGTGGATCGGCCGGTTCTGGAGCCACCGCTGCTGCAGCCACATCGGCCAGCACAGACGGCACAGCACTTGCCGCATCATCACCCCACTGTTGCCGGTCCTTCTCATCCTGCTTTTGGCGCGTGCGCACATCGTAGGCCGCCAGCACCGCCTCGGTCTCGCCAAACATCTGCACCTGGCCCTGCTCCAGCCACAACGCGGCATCGCAGAGGTGGCGAATATGGTAGGGACTGTGCGAACAAAAGAGGATGGTGCAGCCCTTCTGGCGAAAGTCCAGAATGCGCTCGATGCATTTCTTCTGAAAGCTCTGGTCACCGACGGCCAGCGCTTCGTCGACGATCAGCACATCGGGCTGCACGGCGGTGACCAGCGCAAAGGCCAGGCGCACATTCATGCCCGAGGAATAGGTTTTGACCGGCCGGTCGATCGCGTCCTGCAGCTCGGAGAAGGCAATGATCTCCGGCTCCAGCTTGCGCATCTCCTCATGGCTGATGCCAATCAGGCTGCCGGCAAAATACAGGTTGTCGCGGCCGCTGAAATCAGGGTGGAAACCGGCTCCCAGCTCCAAAATGGCGGTGATGCGGCCGGAGCGCTCAATGGAGCCGGTCGAGGGTTGCATCGTGCCTGCCAGCAATTTGAGCAACGAGCTCTTGCCAGCACCGTTGTCACCCACCACACCGATGCACTGGCCGCGCGCCAGGCTGAAGCTGACATCGCGCAGCGCCCAGTGGCTGCGGTGCATGGCCCGCCCCGTCAGCAGCGCCTTCACACGCTGGCGCGGGGAGTCATACAGCTTGTATTCCTTGCCCAGGTTCTTGACCACCAGCACGGCCGCGGTCTCTTGCGTCTTCGCCATCTGCACGCCCGTCATAGCCAGTCCACCAGCTGGTCGCGGCTGCGCCGCACCAGCACATTCACCACCATGGCAAGCACTGCAATCCACACAGCGCTCACCACCCAGACTTGCAGCTCCGGCCACTGGCCCTGCAGCAGCGCAGACTGGTAGCCCATGACATAGGAAGCCATCG
The DNA here is from genome assembly GCF_022387135.1 of Comamonas sp. B21-038. Lineage (GTDB taxonomy): Bacteria > Pseudomonadota > Gammaproteobacteria > Burkholderiales > Burkholderiaceae_C > Comamonas > Comamonas sediminis. The sequence goes on along the minus strand of NZ_CP092462.1, from coordinate 5,116,142 downwards.
GGTTGAGCCACAGCAGCCAGCGCCAACCTTGCGGAAACATCGTGATCGGAAACAGGATCGGCGTCAGGTAGATACCCACCGACAGCATAAAACCCACCAGCTGCACGGTATCGCGCAAGGCCGCGGCAAAGATCGCCAGCGCGTAGGACAGCAGCAAGGTCATCAGCAGCTGCATGGCCATCAGCGGCAGCAAGGCCAATACCCCCCACTGCATATGGTGCACAGGGATGTAGCACAGCGCCAGCAGCAGCATCAGCGGACCAAAGATCCAGGAGCTGGCCAACACCGATCGCACCGGGAACAGCACCGGCGGCAGCGGGTTCTTCTGCAAAATGGATCCTGCCTCCAGCAGGCTGCCCATGCCACGCGATACCGCATCGCAAAAGGCCATCCAAGGCAGCGCCCCCACAATCAGAAAGGTACCCACCGCATGGCTGGATGCACCCTCCCCCAGGCGCATCGCGAACACGATGTCGAACACGAGGTAATAAGCCGCAACGGACAGCAGCGGCTGGAGATAGGGCCAGATGACGCCCAGCGCAGTGCCCGCATGGCGTGCAGCGACCTCTCGGCGGGTCATCACGCCGACCAGGGCGCGACTGGCGACCAGTTCGCGGGTATTTTTTATCAAGGAATCCAGCATGGACGGGGAGAGCCTATCTGTGAGCGAGCCGAGCCTATCAGCATGACATAAACAAGTCGAGGAGGCATGGCCTCCTCTTTTGTTGCTTGCCTTAACAAAGGCTATTATTTTTGCGCCGCGAACTTGGCAGAGAATGCCTCCAGATTGGCGGAGTCGGCCTTGGTCTTCTCGTTGATCTTTTCAATCTCAGCCTTGCGCGCCTGCTGGATCGCCTGCTGGACAAATTGCTTCTCCAGTTGCGGCTTCACCTCTTCCAACGACATCGTACGCGCAGGCTTCTTCTCGATCAGCTTGATGATGTGGTAGCCGAACTGCGTCTTGATTACGGGGCTCAGTTCGCCCGGCTTGCTGAGCGCAAACGCAGCGGTTTCAAATTCAGGAGCGGTTTGACCCCGGGGTATCAGGCCCAGATCACCGCCTTTGAGCGCCGAGCCTGCATCGGAGGAATTGGTCTTGGCGAGTTGGGCGAAATCGGCACCGGAGGCCGCTTCTTGGCGCAGCTTCTCGATCTGTGCCTTGGCCTTTGCATCGTCCTGGTTGGCAATCAAGATATGTGCTACATGCGCCTGCTCAGGCGCTTGGTACTTATCTTTGTTGACCAGGTAAGCTGCGCTCACTTGCGCATCGACCACCTTCTGATCAGGTGTATGGTCCTTGTCGAATTTCACCAGGTATGCGTCTGACAGCACCTTGTCCGTCGCAATTCTGACAGCCGCCGCTGTCTCGGGCTGCTTGTCCATCTGCTCCTGGCTCGCTCGCAAGGCCAACACCCGGCGAACATAGATCGCATCAGCCATCTGGGCCACGCTTTCCTTGCGGGCCAAGAACGAGGCTCGCATTTCTTCCGGCATACGCTTGGCATCGCTCAAGATGTCACTCTCACGAACTGCAACACCATGGCCTTCGATCAGCACCGGATCTGCCGCCTGTGCCATGACGGCCACACTGCTGGCTCCGAGTACCGCTGCCGCTCCAAGAGATGTCAACCAACTACGCATCTAGCATTCCTCAGCTCAAAAGAAGCAGCATAGCAAAAGCTATGCGAATCATTCATGGATGAACCCCAGCGAAAAGCACGGGCATCCGGCATCATCCAAAAAGAAAAAAAGGACAGAGATCACTCTCTGTCCTTCGGTCTAGGCTAGAACTTTAGCTTATCGCTAAATTTACTGAGCAGCCACTGGCTTGGCGAAACGGTGAGGCCAGGTGATACCGTAGGTGCCGCTGAAGCCGTTAGCTGCGCCACCGCTGTTCATCAGCTTGATGAACGAAGAACCCACCACTGGCAGAGCCTTGGTGTAGCTGATAGCGCCCCAACCGTTTTCGTAACCAACTTGCACGTTGGTACGAGCAACGGAAGCACCCAGCACCGAGGTACCAGCTGCGTCGTTGAACGACAGCACGTTCACTTCGCCGCAGAAGTCCAGACCCTTCAGGGTGCTTGGAGAGATCACAGCGCCGTTGCGCTTGGAGGTCTCTTCGCGATCCCAGAAGGTGTACGCGTTGGTGTTTGCGCAGATCAGGCCATTCGCGGTGTTCACGTAGGTGTTTTCTGGCGTGAAGTAACGGGCAGAAGCCAGATCCACCACACCGGTGTTGAACACACGGTAAGCTGCATCGGTAGGCTTCTTCGTGTAGTCAGCCCCCACGCTGTAACGGCGGGTAGGCATCGACAGCACCCAGTCGGTCTTGGCAGCAATCAGCGTGTCCAGCGCGAACTGGTTCGACACACCGTTGTTAGCCACAGCTTGCGTCAGACGCGAAGCTTGGGCTTCTGGGTTGGCAGTGGTAGCCAGGTAAGGGGTCGACAGGTCAGGGAAGTCGAAGTTCACTGGCTTGACGATGTTGCCCTTCAGCAGTGGGTCAGCGGTCAGCGAAGCTGCATTGCCCGAAGTAGCTGCGGAGTTGGTTTCGTCTTGTGGGAACAGCACGAAGTTACCGCGGCCATTGCCACCGGTAGCAGCGATAGCGGTAGCAGCACCGGAGAACGTGGTAGTTTGGTTCACGTTCAGGATGTACCAGTCAGCAGTCAGCTTACCCGATGGGGTATCGAAGCCCAGAGCAGAAGCTGCGGCCACGCTGGTGGTGCTCAGCGGGTTGATGTTCAGAGTTTGGTCCAGAACTTCAGACGTGCAAGGTGCAACGCCGTTCTTGTGCTTGGTAGCAAAGTAGATGGACTTTTCATCAGTGCTAGGCTTGATGTCAGCCATGTTCAGGATTTCAACGTAGCCTTCCTTGGTCTGAGCAGCGGTTGCATCAGATGGCAGACGGTCGGTCACGAACTGGACTTGCTGACCACGGATGTCAGGCAAGGTGCAGCTCTTGTCGTTCGTCAGGAAGGTAGAGCCTTGCTCGTTGCCTTGCACCGAACCAGTCCACACGTCGCCAGGCGACAGGAACACGGTGAAGTCCAAGATATCGTCAGAGTTGGCAGCGCCACGGAAACGAACCTTCAGAGCCTTGCCGTTGACGGTGTCGGTGTTCACCACGTGGAACACGGACATGTTGTCGTTTTGCGAGGTGAAGTAAGGCACCACCAGGATGTGGCCAGCGCCACCTTCGCTCTGCTCCAGAGTGGCAGCGGTAGCGGGGGTCATGCCGGTGTTAGGGAACACTTGAGCAGAAGCGGCGCCTGCAAAACCACCAATCATGGCAGCAATGCTCAGTGCCAGAACATTTTTCTTCATAAACACACTCCAGTTAAAAAAAGTTAGTCAGCGCAACTACCACGATTGTTTACGCTAAGAAATAATAGCATAGCGCTCACGGGGTATGCAAAGCTAGCAGCCTGTTTTTTTTAGTCGATTGTTGAGAATTTACAACAACCAACCATGCACAGTGGCTCGCGCGCACACCTGTCAGCATCAAGGCGCTTGGTAGAGGTTCCACCGACCGTCTTCGAGCAACCAAGTTTGCTTCGAATACATGTCAATGGTACCCATTTTTCGGCCGGGAATCGGAGGATTCACCTTCAAATTCACGCCGACCTCGCACTTTTCAGGCTCGCAAGTGGCCTTCTGTGCTTCAGCAGCGACAGCAAAGGTCGCCATGTAGTTTTTAGCAAAGAGCTTTTCATCTACAGCCAGGCGAAAGGCCTCATTCATATAGCTGCGTGTCTTTTCTGCATCACCTTTGAGGCGAGCATCCCAATAGCCTTGCGAGCGCTTCAATACAGCTTGTTCGGGGGTATCTGGCTGAAAGCTGGCGCAGGCCACCATCGAGGCGGCAGCACCGATTGCAAACAAAGCTTTCGCGGATTGGATCATCAGGTTAGAAGTCATTTCTCAGTATCTCTACAACATGGTTCTTTACTGCGTCTGCACCGGTTGCACCGGAACAACACGGGATGCAGGGGCGGGGGCATTGTTGGCGCGGATGAGCAGATCATCATCGTTCAACCCACGCAGGCGGTCACGCAACTCTTCACTGACTTCCCGCACATCCACATCAGTACGTACCACACGAGGTGTCATCACGAGCAAAAGTTCCGTGCGCGCAGTTTTTCTAACAGTGCTGCTGAAGGCCTTGCCAATGATCGGGATGTCTTTCAGCAAAGGGATGCCCGAGTCGGAGTCTTCGTTGCGGTCTCTGATCAAACCACCCATGACGATGGATTCACCCGAGCGCACGGCCAGCTTACTGGTTAGCTGGCGGTTAGAGAATTTGGTCTGTTGCGATGCGGAATCGAGGCCGGCACTGTCGATGACCGACTGGTCAATCTGCAGACTGACCATATTGCCGGAATTGACGGAAGGCGTGACGTTCAAGATCACCCCCGTGTCCTTGAGCTGGTAGTTGTCTGACAGAAAGCTGGTCGACGTGATGGTGCTGCTGACCTTGACCGGAATTTGCTCGCCCACCGAAATGGAGGCGGGGTGGTTGTCCATCACCATCACCGAGGGGCTGGAGAGCATCTTTACCTGTCCCTGCCCCGCAACGGCACTCAAGCGAGCGGCGATATCCCCCCCGCTGTTAAACAGCGAATAGGTAAAGTTGCCAGCTGCCGCAGCAATGGTGCCGGGAGTCGTGTTATTCAACGACCCAAGGCTGCCGGTGCCCGAGAAATTGCGCCCTCCGATGCCACTGTTACGGAATAACCACTCCACCCCATACTCCAGGTTGTCATTGAGAGTCACTTCAATGATGCTGGCCTCGATCAGCACCTGGATAGGCGCGACGTCCAGGCGCTTGAGCGACGCCTCGATCTTGCGGAACTGCGAACCCGTGGACCAAACCAGGATCGTGTTGTTGAACTCATCAGCTACGACGCGGATATCACCGATAGCGGTAGCGGTAATGGTGGGCGTGCCCCCTTGCTGCTGGGCATTGCCGGTGTTGCCAAAGCGGTTGGCGTTGTTATTGCCAAAACCAGATGCAAAGCCCGTCGTACCGCCAAAGTTGTTGAAGCCACCACCCAAACGGTTGTTATTGTTGTTGACGCCGTTCAGCCCGGGCGCTACGCCGGAAGTCATGTTGCCGGCGGCACCTTGCTGGCCACCAAAGATGCCATTGAGCACCTGGGCCAGGTACTTGGCATTGCCGTTCTGTACGCGGTAGACATACAGTTCAGGCTCGCTGCCCCCGTAGCCGGGCACATCGAGGCGGCGAATCCAGCGCTCTGCCTCATCCAGGTAGGAGGCGCGTGGCGTGATCACCATCAGCGCATTGAGGCGCGGGATCGGCAGCACCCGCAAAGCACCGAACAGGGGATTGGAATCGCCCAGCGAGGTCAACAGCGCAGCTGCCGCTGCCGCATTGCCGCTGAGTTGGTTATTGCCGCTACCGCTGGCAGCAGCACCGGTTGCCTGGCCGGGACGGCGTTGCGCGGCAGCGCTGGCCGCTCCACCCGCAATACCCGCCGACGCTGCAGCGCCCTGCCCTTGCGCAGCCTGGCCGCCGCCACCATTGACCATTTGCAGCGCCGCACTGACTTCTTCGATCGAGGCGTGCTTCAGCGGGTAGATGCCTACCGACATCCCCTTGAGCAGGTCCACGTCAAAAGTCTTGACCATCTCCATCCAGCCTTCGGACTGGGTGCGCGTACCCTGCATGATCAGCACGTTGCGCACGGTGTCGACCTTGATCAACGCTTCGGCCGGAATGATGGGCTTGAGGATGTTGGACATCTCGGTGGCGCCAATGTATTGCAGCGGCACCACGATCACACCGTAGCCGGGTGCCATGCTGCCCGGCGCACCAGCGATGCGCACATTGCCGACCAGGCTGCGCAGCACCTCTGGCTTGCCGACCTGGTAGGTGCCGCGGGCATCGCGCACCATCGCCAGACCATTGGCCTGCAGGGCCGCTTCCAGCAGAAAGACGGCCTTGTCCGGATCGATCGGCTTGGGCGTCGTCAAAGTCACCGTGCCCTGCAGCGGCGGGTGCATCACATAGTCGATCTTCAGAATATCGCCCATCACCGTGCGAACCACCTCGGCGACTGGCGCTTCCTCGAAACGGAAGCTGACCGGCGCGCCACCGGTGACCGGTGCGGACGGGTCAATGTTCAGCAGCTTATCGGTGCCGCGCATCACCCGCGGCTCGGTCGATTGCTCTTCCTCGTCACTACCCATCTTGGGGGAGATGAGGATATTGGGCGCCTGCAGCACAGGCGGCTGACCAGCCACTTGGGCTGCAGGCTGTGCCGCAGGCAGCGGTGCTGCAGTTTGCGCCTGGGCCGGCAGCAGCATGCCGATCTGGCCCAGTGCAACTACCAGCGCCGTGTTGAAAAATACGGGAGACTTCATGGTTCTAACCCTAGGATCTATCTATTTATAGAGATTGCCACGCTCAGGGGCGCTGGGCAGCGGTAGAGCCGCCGAGGCTTGCACGGCGACGCGGTGGTGGGGTATCGGTGCCTGCAGGCGGCTGCCCGATTTGGGCGGGCATAGCTCTTTGCGGCACATTGGTCTCTGTCGCGGGACCGTAGCCTTGCTGCAGCTTGCCTTTTTGCAAGGCAATTTCCTTGGTCACGCCAGCGCGGGTGAAATACACCCGGTTTTCCGCTACCGAACTCAGGGTCCAGCCATCGAGCAAGCCCTGCAATGGCAAGGATTTGTCCTTGCCCTGGAACTTGATAATGATCCCGCCGGTCTTGCCATCCTCGCTGAGATAGACACCACTCAGCACCGCGTCCGCCAGATAGTCGGGAGGCGGGGGCGGTGCTTCTGCGGCCGCTACCGGAGGCGGAGGCGGCGGGCGGCGGGTGGGGGAGAACAAGGGGCGGTCCAGCATCGCCAGAAACTGGCTGTGATCCATCGGCTGCGCCTTGCCCAAATGGGGCACGATACCATCCAGGTTGGACTTCTGGCCTCGGGGCATCGCCCAATGGGTATTTTTCAACCCGCCACTTGGACTGAGCCACATCCAGACCAAAGCCAGGGCCAACACCATATTGGCAGCTATCAGAATGACACTTATATAGCGCTTCATGGACGCTCCCTCAACACGCTCAAGGTCATCTGGAGACTCAGGCGAGGCGCCATCTTGTCATTCATCACTTGCAAAGTGCCCTGGTTTCTGACTTCCACGTCGGCCAGTAGCATCACTGGCAGTTGCTCATTCAAGACAGCCAGGGCGCTGTCCACTGCAAGCAGATCCCCTTCGGCCCGTACCGACAAAGGAATGCGGTCAAAACCTTTTTCTTCTTTGGCAGGCAGCACCTGGCTGCTCACCACAGTCAACCCTGCCGTGGTCAGAAGGCTACGCACCTTCTGTTGCACCGCGTTGCCCGTCTGGGCCACATCCTGGTTCGCGGGGTAAATATACTCGGCGCGGATCTGCAGGGCACGTTCCAGCGACTGGTCGATCTCCTCGCGCTGCAGATCCAGGCCACGCAGTCGCGCATAACGGGGTTCAAACTCCGATAGGCGGGCCTGCGCCCAAAGGTGCTTGCTGGCGACATAAGTGCCAAGACCGATCAAAGGCAGCAGCACCAGCAATGCAGTGGCAACCAGGATCAGCAGTTCTTTGCGGTTGGGACGGGTCACGATCATGGCTGTTTCCCTCCAGCTTCAGCGGGAGGGGTTACGGATCCTCCCAAACTGGCTCTCGGCTTCGTACTGCCACCCAATGTGGCTCGGGACGCAGGGCGTGGGGCAGAATCCGGGACGGCACCTGCTGCCGGGGCATCGGCGGCGGCAGGAACAGGCGCAGGGGCAACGGGGCTGGAGGTGCATCCGCGCCAACGGGCGCACCAGCAGCAGGCTCTACAGGCTGCGGTTTAGCAGCGGCTTCCACTACCGTCTTAGGGCCAAAAACCTTGGCATCCAACCCCAGCTCGATGGTGAAACTCTCTTTATTACCGCCACCCATGCGGGTGGCAGCGCTGGGCGCACGCACGTCCTTGACGCCATCTTGGTTGCTGAGCTTTTGCATCAGGGCCGAGGCATTCTCAGTCAAGCCGGAGATCGTCACCTTGCTGCCCTGGATACGCGCTGATTGCAAGGCCGTATCGTCAGGCAACACATTGGTCAGCATGCTGAGCACCTGGACCCCATCAATGCGCTCGGCCAACAGCTCCGACAGACCAGCGACCTTGTCGGCACTCTGAATCAGCGTATCGCGTTTGGCGACTACATCGGCGGTCTTGGCGGCCATACCCTCATAGGCATGGGTGGCCTCAATCGCACGCATTCGCAACTGTGCAGTAGGAGTCGCGGCAATCGCAGCGAGCAGCAGCACAGCAAGCGCCACCCCAGCGACATTCCACCACAGCCGCTTGCGACCCAGTGCATAACGGGCTTGCTCACCAAAGCCCTGGAACACCACCGGCCTGCGTTCCGGTGCAAACACCCAGACTTCGGGCTGCTCCAACGACTCTGCCTTGGATTGGCCCTTGAGCGTCTGCAGATGCAGCTGCTGGGCCACCTGCGCCTGCAGATAGGGCTCGGTCTGCGCTCGGGAAGCCAGGACCACGAGCAATTTGACCCCCTTGCTGCTGCGGCTCAACTCGGTATAGCCCCAGAGAAGATCATCGGCAGCAAAAGGGCTGATCGCCTGCACTTCCAATTCAGCAGCGCTGGCGCAATCCTGAGGATCCAGCGCAGGCAGGGCCACCGTCTTGCGCAGCACCATGTGTTCGGGCAGTTCCAACGCCCAAAACACAGGCTCACGCCCAGGTTTAAGCACCGGCTCGCCGCTTTCCCACACCACGGTGGGGGCGCCCTCAGCAGGTACCAGCCGCAGCGTTTGCGCAGGCCGCAGCCATGACAGCGGCGGCCACTGTGGCGCCCTGCGCCAGGTTTTTAAAATATCGGCCTTGAGCTGGTTCAGATCCAGCCCAAAAAAGCGCGATTCAGTAGAAATTGCCATAAGGGTGCTTTGCTTCGATCAGGATGCTGGCTTCAGCATCTGGCGCGCTTCAAACGTATACCAGGGCAGGCCGTCTCTCGTTCTGGCCCCGAAGTACACACTGCGATCTACAAGAAAAATCCGTCCGTCCGCCATCGGCACCTGGGCCGTTATGCGGTAGCGGCGCTGTGCGCCGCCAGGGCGCGCCAAGTTGGCGTCCAGGCCAGTGGTGTCCAGCCCTGGCTGACCACGCGATGCAGCGATACGGGCTGCGATGCCCTCATCTCCGTTAGCCAGCACCCGCAGCACATCCGGAGGCGACGCCAACGGATTGACCGTGGCGCCTCCTGAGCCGGCGGTCGCCGCCGTGATCAAGGGCGCGAGTCTAGCATAGAGGTCGTAATCGATTCCGGGCACCTGCATCAGGTCTTCTATCGCCTCAAAACGCTCCGGCCGGCGGCCGTCGAGCGAAGAGCGTTCACGGCGATCGAGGACCGCTACCGCAAGCTCCTGGGCGGCGCCTTCCGGCAATCCCCCGCCCACGCTCATCAGCGCCGTCAGCAGCGGCAACGATGCGCCATTGATATTGATCAGGCCGTTGAGCGGCATCACACTGACCGCTACCTGGGTGCCCTGGTAATTGACCGAGGTCTCGGTGGTCTCCTGCAAAATGGTGCGATCGGCCGCCAGCTGCTGCAGCACCATGACCACGGCCGCATCGCCCACGGCCTGCGCGGTCACCTTGTCCTTGGCCACGCCAATCATCTTGGCTTCCTGGCGCACGACGCCGCTGACGCCGGTCACCATCAGGCTGAGCGCAGCCACCAACCAGAGCACGGCGATCAAAGCCATGCCTTGTTGCTGAGGTCCGGCCTGCGTACGGTGTTGAAGAGGTGCTCGCATCATCCCAAGGAACCTCCCAGGCTCGCACCACCACCACCGCCGCGTGGGTCGCCAGCAGGCATCACGCGCAACTGCACCACCACCGGTGGCAGCACCGAGGTGTCGGTAGTCATCACCACCTGCACCGCCTGGGGGAGCCGGTCGACCGCCCCCCAGTCGCTGCCCCATTGCGGCGGATCGATCGCGCCATCCAGGTACTGAAAAGACAAACCGGTCGCATGCGTCAGCAGCGGATACGTCTGCGCCGCACCCCAGTCGGGCAGCGTCTGCGCATCGGTCCAGGGCAAATAACTCAGAACAATGGCCGGTGCGCCGTCGTAGCTGCCCATTGCCAGCCGGAAATGGTAGCGGCCACCAACGCCGTAGCGCGCAGGCATCACCCCTACCCAGGTCATCGACTGGCCAGCGCCTTCAAAGAAAAATGCCGAAGGCGCGGCACTGAGCATGCCCTGCTGCTGCAAGCCCTGCACGCGTTTGGCAGAGATACGGCCCAGCACGGCACGCAAAAAATCGGTGCTGGCACGCGACTCGTCCATGCGTTCGAGCCGGTTGTCGATACTGGTTTCGGTGCGGCCCATTGTTCCCATGGCGCCGGCCAGACCCAAGACGATCAGCGACAGCAAGGACATGGCCACCAGCATCTCCACCAGCGTGAAGCCGGCGGCCGTGCGGCGTGGGCATGGATTGCCATGCGTCCATAAAGAAGTACGAATGCGGCTCATCCTGCAGGCACCACATTCTCAGCAGGATCGGGTGGCCGGCGCTGTGCACGCAAGGTGGTGAGCTCGAACACACGCGGGCGGTCGCCCTCCGCCCAGTTCACGCTGATATGCACCTCATGGAGCACGGGGATGTTCGGGCTCTCGTCCACTCCGGTCTTGAACGGTGCGCTCTGCACGCTCCATTGGTAGCCATTGCTCTGGCCGGACTCGTTCCAGCCGCTTTCATAGACCGAATCGCGCGAGTCCATGATGGACTGCGCCAGCTGTACCGCATATTGGTAACGATCGAGATCGCCGACGCTGCGCGCATTGCTGCCGGTGGCCCGGTAGATCATGCCCAATGAGATCGCCATGATGGACAGCGCCACCAGAATCTCCAGCAGGGTCATGCCACGCTGGCGCCGGGTCCACCGGGACAGAGACGACTGCTGCCTCATTGGAACAAAGGCTCCTGGGTGACCCGGCCCGACAGCCAGTCCACCCGCAAGCGCGTGCCGGCACCATTCTTGCGCAGAATCTCCACACTGCCGCCGGTCGAGCCGCCCGAGGCCAGGAACACGATCGAGGCCGAACTGTTGGGCACAAACTCGCGATCTGCCACCGTGGTGCGCAGATCCACGGTCTCTGGAATGTCCTTGACCGAGCCCGCATAGCCGTAGTGCCGGGTCTGCAGGTCGACGGTAAAGCGCACTGGCTCACCTTGGGACACCGCAACATACCGGGCCGAACGCAGTTGGCTGATCATTGTGCGCACGGTGTCACGGTACTGCACCCCGTCCTTGAGCCGGTCATAGGCGACCGGCGCCATCGCCACCACCAGGGCCATGATGGCGAACACCACCATCAGCTCTATCAAGGTAAAGCCTTGATGGGCTGCTGGGCGCTTTGCGGCGCGCGGGTGTCGGCTCAGCCATGGCAAGGCAGTCGGCACGGGGAGTTCCTGGTCAAACCTGAGAAGAAACGCAGGCCGGGTTACTGCGCGTTGCGCACATCGGCAGCTTCGCCTTCACCACCAGGCTGACCATCGGCGCCCAGCGACAGGATCTCCACCCGGCCACCGTTGTAGCTGTAACGGTAGGGGTTGTTCCAAGGGTCATTGGGAACGCCGCCCGACAGATACGGACCGTTCCAGCCGCGCACATTGCCCGGCTGCTTGGCCAGCGCATCCAGACCTTCTTCGGTGGTCGGGTAGCGGCCAGTGTCCAGCTTGAAGATATCGAGTGCCTTCTGCAGGTCAGCAATCTGCACGCCCGCAGTCTTGGACTTGGCGCCGCCCAACTGGCTCAGCACCTTGGGGCCGACCAGACCGGCCAGCAAGGTCAAGATGGCCAGCACCACCAGCAGTTCGATCAGCGTAAAACCACGGCTCTTGCGTGGCGTCTTTTGGGTGAAAAAGGCCTTCATGGCGGGCTCTCCTTGCAGTATAAAAATTAAGCAGCCAGATCGTTGACGGACAGAATGCCCATCAGGATCGACACAATGATGGAGGCAATCATGATGCCCAGGACGAGGATCAGCACAGGCTCGATCATCGTCAGGGCGCGTTTGATGCCGGTTTCCACCTCGCGGTTCAATATATTCGACAGCTCCAGCATCATCGAGCCCAGGCGCCCGGTCTCTTCACCGACGCGCACCAGGTTCACCGCCAGCGGCTCGAACACCGTCGTGGTGTTCATCGCCTGCACCATCTTGCCGCCTTCCTTGACGATGGGCGGAATCTTGGCCAGCTCCGCCTGGATCAGGCGGTTGCTGACCGTATCGGTCGCAATATGCAGCGCCGTCAGCAACGGCACACCATTGCCCAGCAAGGTGCCCAGCGAGCGCGAATACAGGGTCAGCTGGTACTTGAGCGCCAGGCGCCCCAGAATCGGCATGCGCAGCAACACACCCTGCCACCACAAGCGGCCCTTGGGCGAGCGCAGCCAGCTGCGCAGCAGGTAGACCACCGCCGCGCCACCGAGCAACACCACCCAGCCGTTCTTGCGGAACACCTGGCCAATGGTCATCACGATCTTGGTCGGCGTGGGCAGCGCATCCCCCATGTCGGTGAACAGTTTCTCGAACTGCGGCACCACAAAGCCCAGCATCGCGATCAGCGACAGAATCGCGACCGCCACCAGAATCATCGGGTAGATGGTGGCCGAGACCACGCTTTCCTTGAGCGCGCGCTGGCGCTCCAGATGCTCGACCAGCCGCTGCAACACGGCCGACATCTGGCCGCTGGCCTCCCCCGAGCGCACCATGTTGATGTAGAAATCGCCAAACAGCTCCTGGTGCACCATCAGCGCCTTGGACAGCGGCACCCCGCCCTTGACGGCTTCCAATACGCCGGTCAGCAGCTCGCGCATGCTGTCCTTGAAGGCCATGTCGATCAGCACGCGCAGTGCATTGTCCAGCGCGAGGCCGGCTTTGAGCATGATCGACAGCTCCGAGGTCATCGCCAGCACATCAGCGGCCTTGGCCGGGCCCTTTTGTGACTTGGTCGCCTTGGCCTTGCCAATGGCGCTGGCCGCAGCGGCCGGCTTGGCCCCTGCTGCCTTGGTCCCCGCCGGCATCAGTGCAGCAGCATCTGCCGCGTCGACAATGCGCACCGGCGTGAGCTTTTGCGCACGCAGGTGCTTTTGCACGGCCGCCGCATTAGGCGCTTGGAAAGTGCCGCGAACCTGCTCGCCCGCAGCATTGATCGCGTGCCAGGCAAAATCAGCCATCGATCTGGTCCTGGGTGACGCGGGCGACTTCGTCCAACGTGGTCATGCCGGCGGCCACCTTGCGCAGGCCGTCCTCGTGCAGACTCAGCATGCCGGATTTGGCCGCCAGGTTGAACAGCTCGTTCGAATCCTTGCCCGCATTGATGGCATTGCGCATCGGCTCATCGAGCACGAAAAGCTCATGGATGCCGGTACGGCCCTTGTAGCCGGTCTGGCGGCAGGCGTTGCAGCCCACCGCACGGTAGATGGGCTGGCCCACTTCGCTGAAGCGCGCCAGGCCCGAGCGCTTGCGCACCTCCTCGCCAGGCTCGTAGGCCTCCTTGCAATTGCCGCACAAGGTGCGCACCAGGCGCTGGGCCAGCACGCCGTTGACAGAGGACGTAATCAGGTAGCTCTCCACGCCCATGTCCTGCATACGGGTGATGGCACCGGCAGCGGTGTTGGTGTGCAGGGTAGACAGCACCAGGTGACCCGTCAGCGCGGACTGCACGGCAATCTGCGCCGTTTCCCCATCGCGCATCTCACCGATCATGATGATGTCCGGATCCTGGCGCAGGATGGAGCGCAGCGCGTTGGCAAAGGTCAGGTTGATCTGGGCATGCACCTGGATCTGGTTGATCCCTTCGAGCTGGTACTCGACCGGGTCCTCCACGGTGATGATCTTGTTTTCCAGCGCATCGATCTTGGACAGCGCCGCATACAAGGTGGTGGTCTTGCCCGAACCCGTGGGCCCGGTCACCAGCAAAATGCCGTGCGGGCGGGCCAGCAGGTCGTTGAACTTGGACAGCGTGTCCTTCGCAAAGCCCATGGTTTCCAGCTGCAACCGCACGCTGGCGCGGTCCAGCACACGCATCACGATGCTCTCGCCATGCACAGTAGGCACGGTGGAGACCCGCAGGTCGAGCTCACGGCCCTTGACGCGGGTCTTGATGCGGCCGTCTTGCGGCAGCCGGCGCTCGGCAATGTCCAGATGCGCCATCAGCTTGACACGCGAGCCTACGGCCGCGGACAGGCGTGGCGGCACCAGCTCACCGGGGTGGATCACGCCATCGACGCGGTAGCGCACATGCAGGCCATCGTCAAAAGGCTCCAGGTGAATGTCCGACGCACGCAGGTCGGTCACCTTGCCGATGATGCTGTTGACCAGGCGGATCACCGGCGCCTCGCTGGCCAGGTCCTTCAGATGCTCGACAAAGTCGCCGACATCGGAGCCGTCGCCAAACATGTCATCGCCGTCTTCCTCTTCGGCTTCCGGCTCAGGCTCCTGCAGCGCTTTTTCAATATCGGCCTGCAGTGCCAGATGCGGGCGAATCTGCAGACCGGTCGACATCTGCAGGGCCTTGATGACGAACGGATCCTGGGGCGAAGCCATCGCCACGTCCAGCACACCATCTTGCAGTTGCAACGGAAAGACGTGCTGCGACTGCTGGAACTCGGGCATCAGGCCCGGAACGCTGATCGCCTCGGCCGGAAAATCCGTACCCAAGGTGAAAGGGATCTGCAGCTGGGTGGCCAGCGTCTGCATCAAATCCGGCTCGGAGACCAGGCCCAGCTGGACCAGCACCTGGCCGATGAGGCTGCCCATCTCCTGCTGCGCCTGCAGCGCACGCTCCAGGTCGCGCGGCGACAGCTTGCCGGCCTGCACCAGCATCTCGCCCAGCAAAGGGCGGCGCCCGGACCCAAGGGCCAGGGCTGCGTCGCTGAAATCGTCAATGGTGCTGGTGCTCATGCGTCTATGGTCTCTGAAGCCTATGGCAGGCGTGGTATCCATCCCCTTAGCCTATAGGGCACCCAGTGTAGGGGCCAGGCATGGGAGACATTTGGTAGGAAAGGCAAACTCAGGCAAAAACATCGGCCTCGGCAAAGGCCTTGCCCTGCTGGTCCTTGGCCGACAGCTGTGGCTCCAGGCCGTTCAACTGCCAGTCAATCGACAACTGTGCATCATTCCAGATAATGCAGCGTTCGTGGGCCGGCGCGTAGTAATCTGTTGTTTTGTATAGAAACTCGGCGGTATCACTGACCACCACAAATCCATGTGCAAAACCGGGCGGCACCCACAGCTGGCGCTGGTTGTCTTCGCTCAGCTCGACGGCCACCCAGTGGCCGAAAGTCGCCGAGCTTTTGCGGATATCGACGGCCACATCAATCACCCGGCCTTGCACCACCCGCACCAGCTTGCCCTGCGCTTGCTCCAGCTGGTAGTGCAGGCCACGCAACACACCCCGGCTGCTCTTGCTGTGGTTGTCCTGCACAAAGTCATAGTGCCGGCCCACGGCGGCATCAAAAGCCCGCTGATTGAAGCTCTCGTAGAAAAAACCGCGCGCATCGCCAAACACCTTGGGCTCGATGATCTTGACGTCCGGCAGTGCCGTATCAATCGCTTGCATGGCTTTACTCCCTGGGCTCCTGCAACAGCCGCTGCAGGTACTGGCCGTAGCCGTTCTTGGCCAAGGGTTTGGCCAGGGCCGCCAGTTGCTCGTCCCCGATATAGCCGCTGCGCCAGGCAATCTCTTCCGGGCAGGCAATCTTCAGGCCTTGGCGGCTTTCCAACGTGGCGATGAACTGGCCTGCATCCAACAGGCTGTCATGCGTGCCGGTATCCAGCCAGGCATAGCCCCGGCCCATGATCTCCACACTCAGCTGCCCCTGCTCCAGGTACAGGCGGTTCAGGTCGGTGATCTCCAGCTCGCCACGAGGCGATGGCTGGAGGCTTTTGGCCAGATCCACAACCTGGCTGTCATAGAAATACAAGCCCGTGACCGCGTAGTTGCTCTTGGGCTTGGCGGGCTTTTCCTCCAGCGACAACACCTTGCCCTGCTTGTCAAAGTCGGCCACGCCATAGCGCTCGGGGTCGGTCACATGGTAGGCAAAGACACTGGCGCCCGTATCACGCTGCATCGCGCTGGCCAGCAGCTTGTGGAAATCATGGCCATAGAAGATGTTGTCACCCAGCACCAGCGCGCTCGGCGCACCGGCCAGAAAGTCCTCGCCAATCAGAAAGGCCTGCGCCAGCCCATCAGGGCTGGGCTGCACGGCGTATTCCAAGTGGATGCCCCACTGGCTGCCATCGCCCAGCAGCTGCTCGAAGCGCGGGGTGTCCTGCGGCGTGCTGATGATCAGGATCTCCTTGATCCCCGCCAGCATCAAGGTGGTCAGCGGGTAGTAGATCATCGGCTTGTCGTACACCGGCAGCAGCTGCTTGCTGACCGCCAGGGTCGCCGGGTGCAGGCGGGTGCCGGAGCCGCCCGCCAAAATGATGCCTTTGCGTGCTTGCACTGTCATGTTCAGAGAATCTCCTGCAGCATGCGTTGCACGCCGGTCTGCCAGTCGGGCAAATCCAGCGCAAAGCGCTGCTGCAATTTGTGGGTGTTCAAACGGGAATTGTGGGGGCGGCGCGCGGGGGTCGGGAAGGCCGAGGTGTCGACCGCCTGCACCTCCTGCGCGGTCAAATTGAGCGCCGGGTTGATCTTGCGCGCGGTTTCCAGCACAAAGCGGGCATAGCGGTTCCAGGTGGTTTCGCCACCCGCCACCAGGTGGTAGATGCCGCTCAGGTCTTCTTCGCCCGACGCCATGGCCGTGCGCAGCGCATGCGCGGTCACATCAGCGATGAGGTCGGCACCGGTAGGCGCTCCCCACTGGTCGTCGATGACGGCCAGCTTGTCGCGCTCCTGCGCCAGGCGCAGCATGGTCTTGGCAAAGTTGCCGCCGCGCGCTGCATACACCCAGCTGGTGCGAAATATCAGATGCTTCACGCCGCTGGCGGCGATCTGTTGCTCGCCTTCGAGCTTGGTCTGGCCGTAGACCGACAGCGGGCCGGTGGCCTGGTCCTCTTGCCAGGGCTGGTTGCCACCGCCATCGAAGACATAGTCGGTGCTGTAATGCACCAACCAGGCGCCCAGTGCCTGGGCCTCACGCGCCAGCACGCCCACGGCCTCGGCATTGATGGTACGAGCCGCCTCGGGCTCGCTCTCGGCCTTGTCCACGGCGGTATAGGCAGCCGCATTGACGATCACATCGGGCGCCAGCGCCCGCACGGTCTCGGCCAGTGCCCCGGGGCGCAGCAGGTCACCGCACAGCGGGGTGCTGGCACGGTCCAGCGCCACCACTTCGCCCAGTGGCAGCAGGCTGCGTTGCAGCTCCCAACCGACCTGGCCGTTCTTGCCCAACAACAGTATTTTCATCGCATCGTCCTGTAAGGCGCCCTGGCACGCAGCTGCCCGGCACGCCTGCGTCCCGCCGTCAGGCGTACTGTTTGCTGACCCAGTCCTTGTAGTCACCCGACTGCACCTGGGCCACCCAGTCCTGGTGGTCCAGGTACCACTGCACGGTCTTGCGGATACCGCTGTCAAAGGTTTCTGCAGGCTTCCAGCCCAGCTCCTTTTCCAGCTTGCGCGCATCGATCGCATAGCGGCGGTCATGGCCGGGGCGGTCCTTCACATAGCTGATCTGCTCGGCGTAGGAGCGGCCATCGGCGCGTGGGCGCTGCGCATCGAGCAGGCTGCAGACATGCTTGACGATCTCGATATTGGGCATCTCGTTCCAGCCGCCCACGTTGTAGGTCTCACCCGGACGGCCCGCTTCCAGCACGCGGCGGATGGCGCTGCAGTGGTCCTTGACGTAGAGCCAGTCACGGATCTGCATGCCGTCGCCATAGACCGGCAGGTGCTTGCCGGCCAGCGCATTGACGATCATCAGCGGGATCAGCTTCTCGGGGAAATGGTAGGGGCCGTAGTTGTTCGAGCAGTTGGTGGTCAGCACCGGCAGGCCGTAGGTATGGAACCAGGCGCGCACCAGGTGGTCGCTGGCGGCCTTGCTGGCGCTGTAGGGGCTGTTGGGCTCGTAGTTATGGGTTTCGGTGAAGGCCGGGTCGTCCTTCTCCAGGCTGCCGTAGACCTCGTCGGTCGAGACATGCAGAAAGCGGAAACCGTCCTTGCGTTCACCTTCGAGGCCACTCCAGTAGGCGCGCGCGGCTTCAAGCAGGCGCAGGGTACCGACCACATTGGTCTGGATGAAATCTTCGGGGCCGTGGATCGAGCGGTCCACATGGCTCTCGGCCGCAAAGTGCACGATGGCACGCGGCTGGTGCTCGGCCAGCAGGCGGTCGAGCAGTGCGCGGTCACCGATGTCGCCATGCACAAAATGGTGGCGGCTGTCGCCCTGCAGGCTTGCAAGGTTATGCAGATTACCCGCGTAGGTCAGCTTGTCGAGATTGACCACCGGTTCATCGGAACCCGCCAGCCAGTCCAACACAAAATTCGAGCCGATAAAGCCGGCGCCTCCGGTGACGAGAATCATGGTCAGTACAGGTAGTTCAACAAATAACCGTCCATTATCGCATTGCCCTTCCGCCACACCGCCGGGCCTTGGCCCATCCAGGGGCTATCGCTGTAACCGCATGTGGATAAGTGTCAGGCCGCCGAACCAAAACGGCTGCGGGCAATATGCAGCAGGCCGTCAAAAATCAGGTTCTCGACCAGTTCAAAGGGCCGGGTCATGCTCGGCATCATCTTCCAGCCCGCACCGCCTGTCATCACACAGGCAGGCTCCTGCCCGCAGTGGGCGGTCACATGCTGCACCATGCGTTCGACCGCACCAGCGATCGCATAGGTGCCGCCGCTGGTCAGCGCATCGCTGGTATTGGTGGGGAACGGCCGCACCTCGCCGGTAGGCACATGCAGACCGGCGGTGCCCGACTCCAGTGCCTTGAGCATGATGCCGTGGCCCGGCAGGATCAAACCGCCCAGAAACTTGCCATCGGCATCAATGGCTTCGACAGTGACCGCCGTACCCACCATGACCACGACCACCGGGCGCTGGCGCCCCTGGGCCAGCACATGGTGCCAGGCACCCACCATCGCCACCCAGCGGTCCGTGCCCAGGCGGCTGGGGTGGTCGTAGCCATTGGTCAGGCCCGCCTCGGCGTTGGAGGACACCACCCAGTTCGGCGCCAGATCCCAGATGTCCATCTGCGCCTGCACGCGGCGGCGCACCACATCGCCAGCCACCACGCAGCCGAGCATATGTTGCGGCTCCGGCAACTCGGCCCAGCTGCCCTCGGCCAGACGCTCGATGTTGTCCAAAAACTCCACGCCATGGGCCAGCACAGCGGCGCCAGGTTGTGCTGCGTCATACATCGCCCACTTGAGGCGTGTGTTCCCTACGTCGATGGCCAGAAAATGCATGGGCGGCATTATCGGCCTTTTTAGCCGCCGGCCTTGTTGCCCGTGCAACATCCGCGCGGCGCCAAGGATGAACGGCCTCTGCACTGTGAATTTTTTTCAAGCGGTTCTGTCCGACTTCATACCTTTGCCATTCCCCTATATATTGAATGCTTCCTGTAACCAACCCTCTAGGAGTCACCATGGGACTGTTCAGCTTTATCAAGGAAGCCGGTGAAAAATTGTTTGGCGGCAAAGAAGCTGCTGCTGCGAGCGCACCGCAAGACCTGAACGCGGCGGCAGGCGCGGCCATCGAAAAATACATCGGCACCCAGAACCTGGGCGTATCCGATGTGAAGGTCGCCTTCGACGCTGGCAAGGTCACCGTGACGGGTGTGGCACCCACCCAGGCTGCCAAGGAAAAGGTCACGCTGTGCTGCGGCAACGTCTCCAGCGTCAGCGACGTGGATAACCAGATGACCGTCACCAACCCCGAGCCAGAAGCCAAGTACTACGATGTGGTCTCGGGCGACACGCTGTCGGGCATCTCGAAGAAGATGTACGGCGATGCCAACAAGTACATGACCATCTTTGAGGCCAACAAGCCGATGCTGAGCGACCCCAACAAGATCTACCCCGGCCAGAAGCTGCGCATTCCTGCGCTGTAATCCAGGCCCAGCCCTGAATCGAAAATCCCGCACACGGCTCGGCCGGTGCGGGATTTTTTTATCCAGGCTAGCAGGTCAGCGGCCCTGCGCCTGCTTGAAACGATCGACCAGTTGCCGCAAATCCTGCTCCGCCTTGTAGATGACGGCCAGGTATTCGTGGTTGTTGATGCCCCAGAGGGAGGAATCCATATCGGTGGTGTGGGCCACCAGGAAAGGCAAGGTAGTGACGACCCGCATCTGCGCGCGGCCCTGCAGGTAGCTGTCGATGGTGTTGGTGTGCGGATCGCGCATCGACGAATCCCACTGCGCCAGTGCCTCCAATGCAGGCTGCGCGTAGATGTTGTGCACCATGCTGGTCATGCGGTCCAGCACCACAAAGGTCTCGCCGTCCTGCTCCTGCACCTCCAGCACCTGGGTACCCGGGTGGATCTTGGCGATCAGGCCGGCAAAGATATCCCACTCGCCAGGATGCGCGTCCAACCAGCCATCAATGCGTGCCCGGCGCTGGGCATAGTCGGGCGGCATCTCGACATCGTCTTCCATGATCTCCAGCTGCGCCACCCCGGTCTGCAAAGCCTTGCGTGCCAGATACTGGTAGCTCATGGCACAGCCCAACCAGCCAGGGCTGTAACGCACGCCGTCAAACACTTTCACCTCCGTCTGCAGGCCCGGCAGGGTCTGCTCGATGAAATGCGCACGGCGGCGCACGGTCTCGGGCATGCTCAGTACCATGCAGCGGCCTGGCAAGGGTTGCGACGAGGTCAGCGCCTCCCACTGTGCGGTGTCAATCCGTCCCAGCGCATAGAGGGCGCGCAGCACCATGAATTCGAACTGCTGGCCGCTGCGGGCAAGCTCGTCCGCCAGCCCACGCTGCACCTGCCCGGGCGCCTGCGCTTGCAGCTGCAGCATCTCCTGCACCGCCTGCACCATCGCCTGGGCATCGCCCACCGGCGTCACCCGCAGCGCGGGGTTGTCCAGCAAGGCCGCATGCTGGTGGATATCGGCACTGCTCTCGGTCACCACCGGCGTGCCCAGGCTCAGGCACTCGTAGACCCGGGTGGTCTCCAGCAGCGCACCTTCGTAGTAGTGGATATTGACGACCACCCGCGCCTGGCGCACCGCCTGGCGCAAGGCATCGCCAAACAGATTGCCTTCGATCCGCACCGAGAACTGGCGCTGCAGCGCCTGCAGCATCTCCTGGCGACGCGGGGCGTTGACATCGCCATAGAACAGCACGTCGCAGCCCGGTTCCACCTCCGGCAAAGCCGGCTCGCCGCAGTCCTGCAGCAGCTGCGAATACGCGGCGACGCCACCGATCGGCACCAGGAAGGTGTGGGGGTAACGAATTCCCTTGGTCTCCAGAAAGGCCAGATTGGCCGGCGCATAGTCCCAGGCGGACCGCGAGTTTTCCAAAATCGCCAGGTACTCGTCAGTGAACCAGCGCGGACTCACGCTTTGCTCCATCTGGAAGACGATACGCCTCTCCCCCGGGGGCAGCTGCTTGAACATCTGTGGGCAGACCACGATGTACATGTCCAGCCCAAAGCCTTCGGGGGGCACATCCTGGAACAGGCTCACCTCAAAGCCCGCCTTGCGCAGCACCCGGGCCAGCGCATGCGCGACAAACTGCGTGTGCGCTGTCGCCAAAATGCCGTAATGGCGGTTGCTGCCGGGCAGCAGCGCTACCGCGGGTATAGGTGCGCCACCGGCCTGGCGCATCTTGCGGCGCAGCGCGTGGCGCACACGCCGAACCAGGGCGGGCTCATAGGGCGCCAGTTTCTGCTTGATGCGGAACACGGCACGCTTGCATTTGCGCAGCAAATCGGTGAGCCGCCACAGCGGCGACAGCTGGCGCGCCAGCGCCTGCATCTGCTGGGTCTGCTGCTCGATCTGCCACTGCTTCTGGGCGAGGTCCTGCTGCAGCGCCAGCAGCTTGATGTCTTGCTGCTGCTGGCGGGCGGTCAGCCACTGGGCCTGGGCCTGGGCTTGCTCCAGCGCATTCTGGCTGTGCTGGGCCTGGGCCTGGGAGCCCTCCAGATGCGCACGCAGCTGCTCGCGCTCCAGCTCCAGGCTGCGGATATCGCCATCGAGCTTCTCGATCCAGCTGTGGCGCTGCTGGCCGGCCGTTTCCAGCGTCTGGATATGCTGCTGCCGATCACCCAGCGCATGCTGCAGCGCCATCATCTCGGCCTTGACCTCCAGCCGTGCTCCCAGCGTCGCAAACACCCGGCAGACCTCGCGCTGAAACACCGCATCACTGCGGTCACACAGCCGGCGCAGCAACGCAGGCTGCTGCGCGCCCACCAGCAGCACGCCCAGGCCATTGCTGTGCGGAAAGTGCAGGCTCGGGTAACGCCCCTCCAGCTCCGCCCAGAGCTGGTGCACGCCAAAGTCATCACGGTGCACATTGCTGTCGTGGAACAGCACCACACCGCGCTCGCTCAGCTTGGGCAGCCAAGTCTCGAAATCATGGCGCACTGCCTCGTAAGTGTGCAGGCCATCGATATGCAGCACATCGACACTGCCATCGGCAAAGCTGGGCAGGGCTTCGTCAAAGCGCATGCGCATCAAGGTCGAGAACTGGGTGTAGTGCGGGTCATGGGCCTGGCGCAGGCTGGCATAAATGCCCTCGCCGTAGGCGCCAGCATGCGCATCGCCCTCCCAGGTGTCGACCGCATAGGTGCGCGTCATCAAGCCTTGCTCGGCAATGGCCTGGCAAAAAGCCAGGTAGGAGATGCCGGAATACGCCCCCAACTCCACCAGACTGCGCGGCTGCGCCACCGCCATCAGCCATGCGGCAAACGGAATATGCCCCGCCCAAGGCGCGGGGTGGGTCAGATGGTAGGGTTCCAACAAGGCGGCGGGAAGCAGCCAGTCATAGTCGGCGCGTGCCTGCACCGGGAAGTCTGTCATACGGTTCATGGGGAAGAGGTTTCCTGTTGCGCCTGGCCGGCCTGCAGCACGATGGACCGCATCGGAATCCCAAGCAGACCGGTGGCCATGTTCGTGGATTCGGACTTGAAGTGCAGCGCATCCTGGATCCAGTGTTGCTGCACATGGTCGTGCTGCGAGCCATCGGCCAGCGCGACGTCGATCGCGTAATGGCCCACCGGCATCCGGGGCATGTCAAAACTGAACTCGGCCTGCAGGACCTGGCCGCTGGCACAGGCCACGGGCTGGCCCAGATAGCTCAAATAGCTGTTGTCGCCAAAAACGGCCTGGCCGGTGCGGTCCTTGACCACAAAGCCGACGATGGGCGAAGCCAGGGGCTGGTGGCACTGCGCCTGAATGCGCAAGACCACCGGCTCACCCCCCACCACCCAGTGCAGGGGACGCTGCTGCGTATCCATCAGCCAGGCGCCAGTGATGCGAGCGCCACCCAGGCCGAACGAAGGCGCCTCGGGGTTGAAGCGAAACACCTCGATGTCATTGCGCAGCGGCTGTGCGCGGAAGAAATCGCGCCGCTGGTCATGCCAGGGCAGACTGGCGTCGAACACAGGTGCTGCTGGTGGCGCTGCTGCCGCCGGGCCACTGCCCTGCTCGGCCTCATAGCAGGCCTGCATGTAGCGGTCGCAGACCTCCTTGGTCGGTCCGATCTGCATCACCTGGCCCTTGTCGATCCAGACCACGCGGTCGCACAGGCTCTTGATGGCAGCCGTATCGTGGCTGACAAAAAGCAAGGTGCCCCGCTCCATGAAGCTGCGCAGAAAACGCATGCACTTCTGGGTGAACACCGCATCGCCCACAGCCAGTGCCTCGTCGACCACCAGGATATCGGCGTCCACATGCGCAATCACCGCAAAGGCCAGCCGCACATACATGCCGCTGGAATAGGTCTTGACCGGCTGGTCGATGAACTCGCCAATATCGGCAAAGGCGGCAATCGAGTCAAAGCGCTCGGCGATCTGTGCATCGCTCAGCCCCAGCAGTGCCGCGTTCATCACCACATTGTCCCGGCCCGAGAACTCGGGGTTGAAGCCGGCGCCCAGCTCCAGCAGCGCGGCGATGCGGCCGTGGGTGGTCACCGCGCCGCAGCTGGGCGCCAAGGTGCCGCAGACCATCTGCAAGAAGGTGGACTTGCCCGAGCCATTGCGGCCGATGATGCCAATGGTCTCACCTCTGGCCACCTGCAGGTCCAGCCCGCGCAGCGCCCAGAACTCCCGGTGGTAGGGCTTGGCCTCACGCCCCAGCAGGCGCGAGAGGCGCGGCATCACGAACTGCCGCAAGCGGTCGCCGGGCGCGTCATAGATATGGAAGCACTTGCCCAGGCCCTGTACGTCCAGTGCCAGAGATTCAGAGGACATCGGCAAATCCCTTGCGCGTCTTCTGGAACCAGGCGAAGCCCAGCCAGGCCACCAGGCTGCAGGCCAGCATGCTGATCGCCCAGCCGGTCCAGTCCGGCATGCGGCCCCAGATCAGCACGGCGCGCGTCTGTTCAATGAAAAAAGTCAGCGGATTGAGCCACATCGCGGTTTGAAAGCTGGCAGGCAGTGCGTGCACCGGGAAGAAAATCGGCGAGATGAACATCAGCATGGTCGTCATCACACCGGTGATCTGCTTGAGATCGCGGGCAAATACACCCAGCGACGCAAAGAACCAGCCCACGCCGACACTGAGCAGCACCAAGGGCATCCAGACCACCGGCAGCAGCACGGCGGTCAGCGGGATCTTGCCATTGAGCACCAAAAGCGCCACCAGCAGTACCGCCAGGCTGGCCAGCGCCTGGAACAGGGCCGAGCAGACGGCCACCACCACCAGAATCTCCAGCGGGAACACCACGCGCTTGACGTAGTTCACATTGGCCAGCACCAGATGGGGCGCACGGTTGAGCACATCGGAAAACAGTCCGTAGACGATCAGTCCGGCAAACAGCACCATCGCGAACTGGGTCTTGGACTCCGGCCCCTCACCCCAGCGCGCCTTGAACACCACGGAGAACACGAAGGTGTAGATCACCAGCATGGACAGCGGTATCAGCACCGCCCACAGCCATCCGCCTAGCGATCCCTTGAAGCGCTCACTCACTTCACGACGCGTCATCTTGACCACCAGCGGCCAGTGCACACGCACGCTATCCACCAATGCGCGCGCAGAGGCGGCGCTGCCTACACCGACAGTCAATGTGTCACTCCATCCATCATGAGGCGGACAAGTTTACAGGGTCAGCCGTATTCCGACTGCCTCGCAAGCAGCCCGGTTACAAGCAGCGACGATTACGGCGCTCATTGGGACCAGGGCAAACCCTGGTAACGCCAGCCCCCGAGCTGCCCGCGTTGACCCTGGGCATTCGCATCGCCCTCAAAGCCCTGCAGGATGTTGTAGGCCTCCAGCCCCAACTGGCTGGCGCGCTGCGCCGCCGCTACCGAGCGCACCCCGCTGCGGCACAGCAGCACGATCTTGGCGCCCGGCGCCCGCTGGGCCAGTGCCAGCAGCTGGGCATCGAAATCGGGGTTCATCGCCATATCCGGCCACTGCTTCCAGGCAATGGCGACGGCGCCGGGCACCTGCCCGACCCAGGCACGTTCTGCATCCGTGCGCACATCGACCAGCACCGCCTGCTGGTTTTGCACCCAGTGCCAAGCCAGCCGGGCACCAATATCACCGGCATAGCCATTGGCAGGCACGATGGTCTGCTGTTCTGCGGTCAAGCTCATAGACACCTCTTCAATAGTGCGGGTAGGTCCAGCCCCGCTACGCTGCCCGGTCCCAGGGCGGGGCCGGCATGTCCTTCAGTTGCTGGCGCAGCGCGCGGTGGTCAGGCACCACCTCGGCCACGGTGTCCCAAAAACGGGGGCTGTGGTCCATCACCCGCAAATGGGCCAGCTCATGGGCCACCACATAGTCGATGACGGCCGGCGCATAGTGCATCAGCCGCCAGTTCAGTCGGATCGATCCATCGGACTTGGCGCTGCCCCAGCGCGTCTCGGCACTCGACAGGCGCAAGCTGGTGTAGTGCACCCCCAGCAGCGGCGCAAAATGGGCCAGCCGCGCCAGGAAATGCTGACGTGCACTCTGGATGAACCAGGCCTGCACCAGATCACGAATCTGCGTGCGCCCCGCACTAGGAGGCAGCGCCAGGTACAGGCGCGAGGGCGAGCCCGGCACATCTTCCTCGACCCGCCAGACCGCCCCGGAGCGCGCCACGCGCTGCTCACTGTCCACCACCAGTTGCAGTGGCTGCCCTAGAAACGGCAGGCTGGCGCCGTCTTCCCACTGGATGCTGGCGCTCAGGCTGCTGGCACGCCGCTGCTGCATTTCGGCGATCTTGCGCACAATCCAGCCGGCCTTGTCCTGCAGCGCTTCGTCAATACCCGGTTGCGTCACCCAGCGCGGCGCACGCACGACCAATCCGTCTTCGCTCACCACAAAGCCAATGCTGCGCCGCTTGGCGCGCTGGAGCAAGTAGGCCACCCGCTGGCCTTGCAACAGGATGCTGCGATTGGCAGCGGGGTGTGCCTGCAAGGAGGCCGGTGCCGCAGGGGCAGCGGGGCGGGCGACCGGTGCGGGAGGTGGCACTGGCAGGCGCAGCGGGGGCGCCGCAGGCGCGGAATCGGGCAGTGACACCGGCCTGGCATCCGCTATCGCCGCGGCCGCTGGAGGCGGTGGCGGCACCGGCGCTGCAGCGGCAGCCGGCTCGCTGCGCTCCCACAGGTCCAGCGCCATCTGCACCAGGCGACGCACATCAACCATGGCCATACCCCGTTCTGCGGCAGAACCTCAGCAAGGCGCGCTCAGCGGCGGACACAGCAGCCATTGTCCTTTAGTGGGCGGCCGCACCCGGCCCGGCAGCTGCGGACGGTGCCGCCGCCACTGCCGTTGCAGGCGCCTGCAGCGCAGGCTTGCCCACATAGGCCTCCGGGTCCAGGCGGCGCATTTCGGACTCGATCCAGTACTCCACCTCCGCCATCAACTCATCATGCTTGCGGCCCTGGCTGTCGATAGGCTTGCCGACGGACACATCGACAATGCCTGGCGTCTTGACAAAAGCCTTGCGCGGCCAGCATTTGGCAGACGTCACCGCAATCGGCACCACCCGGGCACCAGCCATGATCGCCAGGCGTGTCGCGCCCGTCTTGTACTCGCCGCTTTCACCGCGTGCAATGCGCGTGCCTTCGGGGAACATGATCACCCAGATGCCCTGGCCCAGCAGGCGTTTGCCCTGCTCCACCACCTTGTGGAACGCGCGGCTGCCGTCCTTGCGGTCGATATGGATCATGTCCAGGCTGCCGATGGACCAGCCAAAGAAAGGAATCTTCAGCAACTCCTTTTTGAACACATAGGCCAGCGGCGTCGGCATGATGGCGGGCATCAGAAAGGTCTCAAAGGTCGACTGGTGCTTGCACAGCAGCACCACACCCTTGTCACTGCCGGGCTGGCCGGCGACGGGCAGATTCTCCATGCCCTGGATACGCACCCGAATGCCGCAGAACCAGCCAGCGCTGTCTGCCGACAGCTTGAGCCAGCGGCGCGCCACTGCATAACGGGCCCGGCTGCTGGCACCGCACACCCGCAGCAGCAGGATGGTCAGGGTGTAGGGGATCACCGTCAGGCTCATGAAGAGCGTGTGCAGAATCGATCGGATCAGAGACATGGAGCAAGTAGGAAAGCAGGGAGAACGCAAAAAGTCGGGACTTCGGCTGGCAACGTCGGCAGGCCCAACTGCAAGCCAGGAACCGGCGCAGCTGCATCATGCAGCCAGCGCTGGACCGATGCGTTGGCACGTGCATCAGCGGGATCAGGACAGCGGTGGGCCCTGCCCGCCAGGGAACGGCTCTGAATCATATCGGAAGCCGAAGCCCCCGTGCGCTGCAAATGCAGCTGACGCGCAGCGCATGCTTGCGGAAGTTCCCGTTGAAGCACTATTTTTTCCAATGCCATCAAAGAATTGCAGTGGATAACTCAGCTGTTTAACGAGAAATTGTGGATAAGCGCAGCGGGGTCTGGATCCCGCTCAGGCCCGGGCACCGCAACGGAGCAAGCACTTATACACACAATGTGGAAAGCAGGCCCTCTAGCACAATATCCTGCGGCTATCGGGCGCATGCAGCGAACAAAAAATATAACCCAATGAAAGATATATATAAAAAAATTTTGTCAGCGCTTATGCCAAGCCATTGGACAATGTGTGGTAATTCTGATCCAGATCAGACAGCCGATATTTCAACAAAGTTATCCACAGAAATCGAAGCCAGCTATTGATTTCTCTTGTGATTTGCCTTGTGTATAAGTTCTTTGGTTTGTTACCGGGTGGCCGTACCTCCGGGCGCAATCAGGATAAACACCGTACTGGAAGGCTCGGGCACCTGTGTGAGCCCGGGCAGTGCCATGCCGGGCCAGTCGCTACACTCGGAGCTCCCCCGCACCACCGATCCTTGCGCCTTGATTCTGCTGTCCATCGCCGTCCACACGCCCGCCTACAGCGCCATCAGCGCGGCCAGTGAACTGCTCACCTACTGCGCCGACCAGCCACTGCCCCCCGGCACCCTGGTGCGGGTGCCCCTGGGCAAGCGGGAAGTGATGGGGGTCGTCTGGGGCATCGACACAGCTTTTGCTGGCGACCCGGAAAAGATCAAGCCTATCACCGCAGTGCTCGAAGCCATCGCCCCCTTGCCTGAAAGTTGGCTGCGTTTAGTGCATTTTGCGGCCCGTTATTACCAACGCAGTTTGGGTGAAATGGCGATTGCAACGCTGCCTCCGGCGTTGCGAGACCTGACCGTGGAGCAATGGGCACGGCGCCTCAAACGCAAGAAAACGGCTCCGAGCGGTGAGGTCGCTGCCGACCAAGCCCTGGCCCTGAGCCAGGAGCAGATGGAAGTTTGTGCCCAGATAGATAAAAATACAGGACCTTTTCTGCTTTTTGGCAGCACGGGCAGCGGAAAGACCGAAGTCTATCTGCACCAGGCGCAGGCCTTGTTTCAGCGCGATCCCCGCGCCCAGGTTCTGGTGATGGTGCCGGAAATCAACCTCACGCCGCAATTGGAAGCGCGGTTCCAGGCGCGCTTTTCAGCGACGCTGGGCCCCGACGCGGTCGTCAGCATGCACAGCGGGATGACCGCAGCGCAGCGCCTCAAAAGCTGGCTCGCCGCCCACACCGGCCAGGCCCGCATCGTGCTGGGCACGCGCATGGCCGTGTTTGCCTCCATGCCGCATCTGCAGCTGCTGATCGTCGATGAAGAACATGACGCCAGCTACAAGCAGCAGGAAGGGGCGCGTTACTCGGCACGCGACCTGGCCATCTGGCGC
This sequence comes from Comamonas sp. B21-038, assembly GCF_022387135.1. GTDB lineage: Bacteria > Pseudomonadota > Gammaproteobacteria > Burkholderiales > Burkholderiaceae_C > Comamonas > Comamonas sediminis. The sequence goes on along the minus strand of NZ_CP092462.1, from coordinate 5,086,805 downwards.
GGCCATGACCTGCAAGCCCAGGTGATCCTCGGCTCGGCCACCCCGTCGCTCGAGAGCTGGTGGGCCAGCCGCCCTGCCAGCGGCAAGGATGCGGGCGGCCGCTACCTGCGGCTGGCCATGCCCAGCCGCATTGGCGCCGGGCAGATGCCCCGGCTGCGTCTCGTCGATATGCGCCAGCAGCCGCGCCAGACACTGTTCTCGCCCGCGCTTGTGCAAGCCATCACGCAGCGCGTGGAGCGCGGCGAGCAAGCGCTGGTGCTGCTCAACCGGCGCGGATTTGCGCCCGTGCTGTTCTGCGGCGACTGCGGGTGGAAAAGCGATTGCCCGCACTGCAGCGCGCACCAGGTCTTCCACAAGGTGGACCGTACGCTGCGCTGCCACCACTGCGGTTACAGCCAGCGCGTGCCACTGGCCTGCACCAGCTGCGGCAACCCGGACATCCTGCCGCTGGGCAAAGGCACCGAGCAGCTCGAAGAAGCACTGGAGCGCCTGCTGCGCAATGTGCAGCGCCCCGACGGCCAGCCGGCCCGCATCGCCCGCATCGATGCCGACACCACCAAGGCAAAAGGTGCGCTGGCAGAAAAAATGGCTGATGTGCATGCCGGCGATGTCGATGTGCTGGTCGGCACGCAAATGGTCGCCAAGGGCCATGATTTCCGGCGCGTGACCTTGGTCGCCGCCGTGCAGCCCGATGATGCGCTGATGTCCAGCGACTTTCGTGCGCCCGAGCGGCTGTTCTCGCTGCTGCTGCAGGCCGCCGGCCGCGCCGGGCGCGATGCCGCCTATGTCGCCGCCCAGGGCAGCGCGGTGGAGATGTGGCTGCAGACGCAGCAGCCCGAGCATGCCGTCTACCAGGCCCTGCGCCAGTGGGACTACAGCGGCTTTGCCGCCCAGCAGCTCCAGGAGCGGCGCGATGCAGCCATGCCCCCGTTTGCCCACCAGGCCATCATCCGCGCCGATGCCCGCTCGCAACAGGAAGCCCAGGCCTTTTTGCGCGCCGCTTCGGAGCTGGCGCAGAGCCAGCAACTGCTGGAAGGCAGCGAGGTCTTTGTCTACCCGCCCATTCCGCTGTCCATGCAGCGGGTCGCCAACGTGGAGCGGGCCCAGATGCTGATCGAAAGTCCGTCACGCAAGGCCTTGCAGCAGTTCCTGCGTGCCTGGCAGCCCTGCCTGCACTGGTTGCGCGCGCACCCGGAGCACAAGGGTCTGGTGCGCTGGCTGGTCGATGTCGACCCTCAGGCCATCTGAAACGCGGCGCAGCGCCCTCAGACCAGCCAGCTGACCGCCACCGAAAAGCTGACAAAGGCCAGCGCGGTGCTGACCAGGATGATGTGCGCAATGCGCCCATTGTGGGCGCCATAGCGTCCGGCCAGCAAGGTGACATTGCTGGCGCTCGGCAACGCCGCCACCAGCGCCACGACCAGCAACGCAAAACGGTTGATCGGCAGCCCTGCGGCAATGGCGGCGTGGCCCAGGCCCAGCACCAGCAGCGGATGCACGAAGAGCTTGACCAGCGCCAGCGGCACATAGCTGGCGGGCGTGGCGTACTCTTCCTCCACCATCTTGGAGCGGGCCAGCACCGCGCCCACGGCAAACAACGCCACCGGTGTCGCAGCGCTGCCCAGCAGGCCAGCGGTCTGGTCCAGCGCCTGGGGCAGCGTCCATTCCATGAACGAGGCCAGCGCGCCCAGCAGGATGGCCCAGGGCATGGGGTTGGTGAGCACACCTTTGAGCGCCTTGAGCAGCGCTGCCCGCGCATTGCCCGCGGCGCCATCCATGCGCGACAGTGCCAGGCACAGCGAGGTGGTGAACACCATGTCCACCAGCATGGTCACGATCGCCGGGCCGGCTGCCGCTTCGCCCAGCAGCGCCACCAGGAGCGGCAGGCCCATGAAACCGGTATTGGGAAAGGCCGTCACCAGGGCGCCAAAGGCACTGTTGTTCCAGTCCATGCCGCGCAGGCGCGCGCCCGCCACGCAGCCGGCCACCAGCAGCAACTGGCACAGCACATACAGCAGCAGAATGGGCAGGTTCATCAGCTGCGCAAAGGGCAGCGATGAGCCGGCCTTGTACAGCATGCAAGGCAGCGCAAAGTACAGCACAAAGGCATTCACGCCGGCAATCGCTGGCAGCGGGAAGATGCCGCGCCGCGTGGCCACAAAGCCGCACAGCACCAGCGCAAAGAATGGAAAGGTGACGAGGAAGACGGACAGCACGGCTCGATTGTGCCCAGAATGCGCCAGCGCAGATGTAGCGAGAGGGACCGGCAGCGATGCGCCCGCCCCCTAAAAGAAAAGACCGGCCATACGCAGGGCCGGTCTTGTCAGACCCGGATCCGGCAGAAAGCCGTATCAGCGCCTGGAACGATCTTAAAAACCTAGATCGTCACCAGTTTTTCCACTTCCGCGCATTTGCGCCGGGCCAGTGCCAGGTTGCTGCGCTGCTTGTCCAGCACCAGGTACAGGAACAGGCCTTCCTTCTGCGCTACCGGGCGGATGATGTGGTATTGCGAGCCCAACGTGATCAGGATGTCGTCGATGGAGTCCTGCAGCCCCAGCGATTTCATCGTCTTGAGCTTGGCCCGCACCACCTCGGTGTTGCCCGCCGCTGCCAGCTCCAGATCCAGACCGGATCCCGCACTGCCCAGCAGCATGCCGCTGCCACTGTCGACCAATGCGGCGCACATCGCGCCATCGACCGTCAAAAGTTGCGTCAACGCTTCTTGAACCGATGCCATCTCACTCCCCCTTTGCACACTGGCGGATTATCGTGACCACTGCAGGCGGCCAGTGCGGCGCCCCAGCGGTTATCCACAGCCGGGGCCTGGAACGGCCCCACGCTGTCAGACTTTATTCATCTCGGCGCCCACCTCGGCGGCTGCCCACAGCACACGACCGAGGATCGCATTGGTATCGAGCACCATGCACAGGATGCAAGGAAACTCGGAGGTGACCGACTGGAACACGACCACGCCGGTCTCGGTCTCAAAGGTCAGCCGCTTGCAGCCGGTGTGGTTGATCTCCCGGCCCACGGCACGAGCCATCGCCATCAGAGATCCCGCCATCGCCGACAGGCGATTGAGCTGCAGCTCGCTGTTCGTGCGCAACGACGCAATTTCAAATCCATCGGGCGTACTCAGCAGTGCCACGCGTACACCATCAACAGGGCCAATATACCTATCAAGGGCCTGCTGGCCTGCCTTGACGACCTGGGCAGGGATCAGAGGTTGAGATGCAGTCATGAATTCTCGCTTTGCAGAGACAGCATGGAAACAAGGACGCTCATCGCATCCAGCAGCTGCCCACGGTCGCGTGGATCGGCTTCCAGAACGGGAATCACCCCATGGCCCGCAGAATACACGCCTTGGGCGAATGTTTCAATTTGTTGTGTTGTTGCCGGACGTGCGCTCAGCACCAGCGCAACAGGTGGGCGCGGCAGCTGCCGGATTTCGTCCAGGATGCGGTTGGTCTCGGCCAGACTGTGGGGGCTGTTCACATCGGTCATGATGAACACACCCATCGACACGGACAGCACCCATTGGCGCACAAAGCTGAAACGTTCCTGGCCCGGGCAACCGCAGATCTGCACCACTTCGCCACCGCCCAGATCGATCTCGCCGAACTCGGTGCCGACCGTGGTGAGCTCCTTGCTATGGGCCGCCAGATCCAGGTTGCGGACATCGGAGCTGGACATCAGCGCACCGCACAGTGAGCGCACTGCGGTCGTCTTGCCAATGCCCATGGGCCCGCACAGCGCAATGCGCGGCATCTTGTGCGGCCCTGTTCCGCCTGCTTCTTGGTTCATCCCGGCTTACCTCCCCCTCGTATCCATCGCCCTAAACGGCTGAGCAATCCTTTGGAGTGTAGCGGCTCGCGGGGATGGGAGGGGGAAGAAGCGGCGGGAATTGCCGGAAGCGCGACGCCGCGCAGTACGCCGCGGCGGCCCAGCTCCACCAGCAGGCCTCGCGCCACCATCGTATCGAGCCCGCTGTGCAGACACAGCTGGGCAATGGACACGGGTTCGCGCGACAGCAGGGCCAGCGCGCGGATGCAGGCCCCGGTATTGAAAGGTGCGCCTACGGATACCCAGGACTTGAGCTGGTAGCGGAACTCCTGTGGGGTAGCAGCGGCAGGCTGCGCAGCAGCCTGCTCCGACTCCTTGCGCATGACCTTGTTGCGCGCATCCCAGTCGAGCAGGAAGACTGCCGCGCGGTCGAACATGTCGATCAGATCGCTCAAGGTGTAGTTCGCATCGAGCCGGCCCACCCAGGTGGCACCGTCGAGCATCGCGGTCTTGACCTGTCCGATGCAGACGACGCAGGGCGCCTTGCCCAGCGACGAGATCGCATCGGCCATGCCCTGGTCCAGCACAATCAGCTGGGCGCGATCCCGCGGCACTTCCTTCCATGGGAGCACCGATTTGCGCGACGCCACGCCATACAGCTGCTCAAAGCGGTGGCGGCTGTTGGGAGTGAGCAATTCTGCGGAAATACCGGCGGTCTGCATGGCGATTAATTTACACTTTTATTGTCTTAATTTATAAGGTTTGCCACTTGGCAGAAGCAATGCTATCGGCATTCTAGAAGCTTGCTCGTCAGACGCAAGCTTTTCTCCGCACGTTTTACCATCTGCTCTACATTCATTGACAATTACAGGCCGACTGTGGTTTTTTATGTAAGCAAATCTATGAAAACCAAAGGCCTGAATCTGCAGCCGCGCGCAGTTGCGGCTATTCTTCTGCGCTTTCCTTATTGATCTGCAAAGGTTCTTCCGCCACCATGGCCGCTGGTCTCAATCTCGCTCAATTACAAGCCGTGCATTACACCCAGGGCCCCTGCCTGGTGCTGGCCGGCGCCGGATCGGGCAAGACCCGGGTGATCACGCACAAGATCGCCCGTCTGATCGAGACCGGCATGGCGCCCCGCAAGATTGCCGCGATCACCTTCACGAACAAGGCCGCCTCCGAAATGCGCGAGCGCGCCAAGAGCCTCATCGGCCGCCAGGCCAAGGATGTGCTGGTCTGCACCTTCCATGCGCTGGGGGTGAAGATGGTGCGCGAGGACGGCCATGTGCTGGGGCTCAAGCCGCAGTTCAGCATTCTCGACAGCGACGATGTGGTCGGCATCCTCAAGGACGCGGCCGGCGGCACCGCCGACGTGGCCACCGCACGCCAGTGGCAGTGGACCATCAGCAAGTGGAAGAACATGGGCCTCGACTACAAGGAGGCACTGGCCCAGGCCGCCGATGACAACGAGCGTGCCATTGCCGTGCTGATGCAGCGCTATGACGAGCGGCTGACCGCCTACCAGAGCGTGGACTTTGACGACCTGATCGGCATGCCGCTGCGGCTGCTGCGCGACCACCCCGAGGTCCGAGCCAAATGGCAGGCCCACCTCGGCCATGTGCTGGTCGATGAGTACCAGGACACCAATGCCACCCAGTACGAGCTGCTCAAGCTGCTGGTGGGTGAGCGCGGCCACCTCACCGCCGTGGGCGATGACGACCAGAGCATCTACGGCTGGCGCGGCGCGACCCTCGACAACCTCAAGAAGCTGCCGGTCGACTACCCCCAGCTCAAGGTCATCAAGCTCGAGCAGAACTACCGCTCGACCAGCGCCATCCTGCGTGCGGCCAACAATGTGATCCAGCCCAATCCCAAGCTGTTTCCCAAGACCTTGTTTTCCGAGCTGGGCGAGGGCGAGCCGGTGCGCATTGTCGACTGCGACTCGGAAGAACATGAGGCCGAGCGCGCCGTCGCCCGCATCCTGAGCCTGCGCGCTGCGGCCAACCCGCCGCCGGACTGGAAGAATTTCGCCATCCTCTACCGCGCCAACCACCAGGCCAAACCCTTCGAGAAGGCGTTGCGCAAGGCCAATGTGCCCTACAAGGTCTCGGGCGGCACCAGCTTTTTCGACCGCGCCGAGATCCGCGACCTCTGCGCCTGGTTCAGGCTGTGGATCAACAACGACGACGATCCGGCCTTTCTGCGCGCGATCACCAACCCCAAGCGCGGCATCGGCCACACCACCTTGGGCCGCCTGGGCGAGTTCTCCAAGGCCCACCATTGCAGCATGTTTGGTGCGCTGTTCAATGCCATGCTGGAAGACGCGATGCCCGCCAAGGGGCGCGAGAGCCTGCTGGAGTTTGGCCGCTATATCAACGACCTCGAATACCGCGCCCGCCAGACCCGGGGGGCCGAGGAATCACTGGCCTTTCTGCTCGACTGGCTCAAGGAGATCGGCTACGAGCAGCATCTCTATGACGCCGAAGACAGCGAGAAGGTCGCTGCCGCCCGCTGGACCAATGTGTTGGAGTTCTGCGACTGGATGGCCCAGCGCGCCGGTGGCCAGACCACAACGGCGGCCGACACCACGACGGTGAGCGAGTCCAAGAGCCTGCTCGAAGTCTCGCAGACCATCGCGCTGCTGTCGACCATCAGCGAGCGCGAGAAGGAGCAGGACATGGTGATCCTGTCCACCCTGCATGCCAGCAAGGGCCTGGAATGGCCGCATGTGATGCTGATCGGCGTCAACGAAGGGCTGCTGCCCTTCAAGCTCGACGACGATGATGGCCGCCAGCAAAAGGTCAGCGACGACACCGCACAGCGCCTGCAGGAAGAGCGCCGCCTGATGTATGTCGGCATCACGCGCGCCCAGCGCTCGCTGGCGGTGAGCTGGACCAAGCGGCGCAAAAAGGGGCGCGAGCTGGTCTCTGCGCTGCCCAGCCGCTTCATCGCCGAGATGGGCCTGGACAGCAGCACCGCCCGCGAAGACCCGCGCGAAAAACTGCGCAAACTGCGCGAAGAGTTCGCGCGCAAGGCCCAGAGCAGCGCCGCCACCAGCCCTGATTCGAACTGAGTATCCATGACCAAGACCCTGATCCTGAGCGCTTTCTGCGCTGCACTGGCCAGCGCCTGCACCAGCGCCCCAGCCACCCGCCCCGCCTGTCCTACCGCCATGCAGATGGAGCAGCCAGAGCTGCTGGGCCTGTGGCAGGCCGAACTGCCCGGCCTGCCCGGTCCGGTAACTTTGCAGCTGGCGCCCCACCCCGAATGGAACGGCACCGTCAAAGGGCAGATCCAGCGGCCCGGCGGCACGGCCATCGTCGTCGGTGATGTAGACAAGGGCAAGCTGACGATGGAAGAGTCCGCCGATGGCAAAAAAGTCTCGGGCAGCTGGCTGGGCGAAGTGGTCGACGGCAGCTGCGGCCGCGAGATCCGGGGCGAATGGTTGGATGCCAACGACAACAGCCACGCATTCGTCATGCGCAAGCCATCGAAAACGCCTTAATCGCCGCAATAATGGACAACCGCGCAGCCGTCCCAGCCACGCGTCCTACCTCTCCTTCCTCGACCATGACAACAACAAAATTTCTGCGCTCGCCAGCCCCGCTGGCGGCGAGCCTGCTGATGGCCGGTCTGCCGCTGGGCAGCTTCGCGCAAACCCCGGCCGCTGCCAGCAGCTCGGCGCCTACCCCAACCGTGTGGCAGCAGTGCACCGCGCTCAGCGACGGCAACGCCCGCCTGGCCTGCTTTGACCAATGGGCGCAGCAGCAGTCGCAGCAGCCCCTGGCCAGCCCGCAAGGGCAGGCCGTGGCCACCACGCCTGCCGCCTCGGCCAATGCGATGGTCGGCCTGACCCCTCCGGCCAGTGCGCTGGCCGCCGCAGACGCACCCGCGCCCGCGCCCATCGGTGGCTGCCGCAACGACGGCTACACCGAGATGTCGCGCTTCTGGGAACTCGAGGCCGGTACCGACTGCGGCACCTTCAGCTTCCGTGGCTACCGCCCTCTGTCGGTATCGTTTGCCGTCGGCGACAAGGTCAACCGCCAGCCCAGCTCGCTCAACCCCGTCAATTCGGCCACGACCGAGACGGACTACCAGAAGCAGGAGATGCGCATCCAGCTGTCGGTGCGCACCAAGCTGGCGCAAAACCTGCTGACGGACCCCAACGGCAAGCTGCGTGATTCGCTGTGGATTGGCTACACGGGCCTGTCGTACTGGCAGGTGTTCAACTCGGACCTGTCGCGCCCTTTCCGCACCACCGACCACCAGCCCGAGATCTTCTACGTCTACCCGACCACCGCCCAGCTGCCGTTTGGCTGGCGCTGGCGCTACAGCGGCATTGGCCTGGAGCACCAGTCCAATGGCCAGAGCGACCCGCTCTCGCGCAGCTGGAACCGCACCTACCTGATGACCGGGTTCGAGCTGGACAACCGCCTGCAGCTGCAGGCGAAGATCTGGCACCGCATCAACGAAAGTGCGGAAGACGACAACAACCCCAATATCCAGAACTACATCGGCCGCAGCGAGCTGAAACTGGGCTGGAACGTGAACCAGCGCAACTGGATGGGTGTGACGGCGCGCGGCTCGCTCAACGGCCACGGCAAGGGCTCCGGCCGCGTGGAATGGATGCATACCTTGGGTGATGGCTGGATGGGCGGCAAGAGCAACCTGCGCCTGCATGCCCAGGTCTTCCACGGCTATGGTGACAGCCTGATCGACTACAACTACAAGCGGACGGTGTTCTCGCTGGGCTTCAGCCTGCTGGACTTCTAAACAGGGAACGTCTGCGCTGCAGACGTTTTCTGTTTCCCAAGAGGATCTTCAGTTAGACAGTCGCCACAAGCGCTGGCACAGATCCGACTGCGGATCTTCCAGCCCATGCAGCACCGTGAAATGGTCGCAGTCGGCCAGCGCGGCCTGCTCGGCCACATTGCCCGCTGCCAGCCAGGCGCTGTGCATCAGCATTGACTGGCGTTCAAACTCCGTTTGCTCGCGCCCGCCCCAGACCAGGTGCATGGGGCTGGCGCAGCGCCTGGCCGCAAAAGCGGGCGAGTTGCGGGCAATCAGTCCCTCATCGAGCTGGATCATCGGCTGCAGATAGCTGTAACGCAGCGGTGCCAGGTCATAGAGGCCACTGACCAGCAGCGCGCCGCGCAGCGGGTCATCGGGCAGGCCATAGTCGCGCGCCCAGCGTGTTTGCAGGCACATCGCACCCAACTGGCCACCGGCAGAATGCCCTCCCACCACCACCCGCGCCGGGTCGCCGCCATAGGCAGCAATGTGGCGCAGCACCCAGGCCAGGCTGGCGCGGCACTGGCGCACGATTTCATCAATGCTGACCTGCGGGCACAACGCATAGTTCATCACCACGGTGCAAAAACCCAATGCCTGCGGCCCCAGGGCCACGCAGCTGAACTCTTTGGAGGTATTGGCCCGCCAGTAGCCCCCATGCAGAAACACGAACACCGGCGCGGGTGCCCCGTCCGCTGCAGGGAAGATATCGAGCGTCTCTGCCAAGGTCGGGCCAAACGGCACATCCAGCACGCAGCGCAGTTGCGCACGCGCCTGGGCGCTGCGCTCGGCAAAATGCTGGCGGGCAGCCGCCGGGTCGGCCACCGGCCGCGTGGTGTCGTACTGCGCATCAATCTGCGCCTGCGATTCAAAATCGCGGTACAGCCTGGGTGGCGGGCTGGCGGCCATGGTCTGCTCAGCCGGCATCGGGCACCACGGCGGTGACCTCGATCTCCACCTTGGCCCGGTCCTCGATCAAGGCGACCACCTGCACTGCCGTCATCGCGGCGTTGAAGCTGCCAATCAGCTCGCGGTAGGCCTTGCCGATCTCCGCCTGCTGGGCCATATACGCCTGCTTGTCGGTGATGTACCAGGTCATGCGCACAATGTGCTCGGGCTTGGCACCGCCCTCTTCCAGCACTGCCACAATGTTCTGCAGCGCCTGGCGCACCTGGCCGGCCAGGTCATCGGTGTGGAACACCCCTTGCGCATCCCAGCCAATCATGCCGGCGACAAAAATCTGCCGGCCGCTGACCATCACGCCATTGGCATAGCCCTTGGGCCGGGGCCAACCTGGGGGAAGTAGTACTTGCATTGCGCCTCCTTTAGCGAACAAATCTCAGACGGTGCATTCCGCCGCCATCCAGCGCGCGATGCGGGCCTGGATGGCCGGGGGAATGCGGATGGCTTCATGGCTGTCCAGGCTGGTGAACACCAGCACCTGGTGGGCCAGCGCCCGCACCGCGCCATCATCGCCGGCACAGCGCAGCGCCAGCTGCAGCGAGCGGCTGCCCAGCCGCAGCACGGCCAGCTCCAGTTGCACCGCGTCGCCCATGCGGGCAATGGCCCGAAAATCACAGGCCAGGTGCACGATGGGCAGCCCGGTACGCTCGGGCCCCAGCATCTGGGCATAGGGGTAGTGCAGCGCCTGGTTGAACCAGTCTTCCACCAGGGACTGGAACAGCAGCAGGTACTGCGGATAAAACACAATGCCTGCCGGGTCGCACTGCGCAAAGCGGATGCCGGTGGCCACGCGGAAAACGGCGCCGTTCTCGGGCCAGGTCAAGGCTGCCATGTCAGACCCCGATATAGCGCTGCCACAGTGCGGGCTGCGCTTCCAGCTGGGCCGAGCTGCCCTGCCACACCACCTGGCCGCGCTCGATCAAGGTGTGCCGGTCAGCCAGCGCCATCAGCCGCTTGACGTATTTGTCGATCACCAAAATCGCCTGGCCCTGTGCGCGCAAGGCCGCCAGGCACTGCCAGATCTCCTCGCGGATCAGCGGCGCCAGGCCTTCGGTGGCCTCGTCCAGAATCAGCAGATGCGGGTTGGTCATCAGCGCCCGGCCAATGGCCAGCATCTGCTGCTCACCGCCCGAGAGCCGGTTGCCGGGGTTGCCGGCGCGTTCGGCCAGGCGCGGAAACAGCTGGTAGACGCGGTCGAGCGACCAGGGGTTCTCCGAGGCATTGCGGTTGGCCGCAAAGGCCTGCAGGTTTTCCTGCACCGTCAGGTTGGCAAAGATCTGCCGGCCCTCGGGCACCACCGCCATGCCCATGCGCGCAATGCGGTCCGCGGGCAGGTGCTCGATGCGCTCGCCACGAAACCGCACCGTGCCGGCCGACGCGGGGGTCATGCCCAGCAGGCTGCGCACGGTGGTGGTCTTGCCCATGCCATTGCGGCCCAGCAAGGTCGCCACCTCGCCCGCCGCCATGTGCAGGTGCATGCCAAACAGCACCTGGCTGCTACCGTAGCAGGTCTCCAAGGCATCCACTTCCAGCAATGCAGTCATCAGGCGGCCTCCTCTGCAGCCTCGTCGCCCAGGTAGGCGCGGCGCACATCCGGGTTGCGCCGTATCTCGTCGGGTGTGCCGGTGGCAATCACCTTGCCAAACACCAGGGTCGAGATGCGGTCCGCCAGGCGGAAGACCGCATCCATGTCGTGCTCCACCAGCAGAATGGTCGTGTCCTGGCGCAGCTGCAGCAGCAACTGCACCATGCGCTCGGATTCGTCAGGCCCCATGCCTGCCATCGGCTCATCGAGCAACAGCATGCGCGGCCTTGTGGCCAGCGCCAGTGCCACCTCCAGCTGGCGCTGCTCGCCGTGTGCCAGCAAGCCCGCGGTGTGCTGCAGCTGGGCAGCCAGGCCTACGCGCTCGGCCACCTCGGCCGCCTGCGCATAGCGCGCGCTTTCACTGCGCGCCGGGCGCCAGAAGCGCCAGCTCGATCCATCGCGCGCCTGCACGCCCAGTGCAATGTTCTCCAGCACCGTCAGGCGCTTGAAGATGCTGGTGATCTGGTAGGAACGCACCAGGCCGGCCTGCACCCGCGCAGGCATGGGCTTGCGCTCCACCGCCTCGCCGGCAAACAGGATCTGGCCCGCATCGGACGCCAGCGCCCCCGACAGCTGGTGGATCAGGGTCGTCTTGCCGGCGCCGTTAGGCCCGATCAACGCATGGATATGGCCGCTGTGCACCGCAAAGCTGGCATGGTCGGTAGCGGTGAGGCCGCCAAAGCGCTTGACCAGGTTCTGCACCTGCAACAACGGGGTTGGCATCTTGGCCGTGCTCATCGCTTGCTCCACATGCCGCGCCGCAGGCTCAGCAAACCATTGGGGGCCACCAGCACCACGATCAGCAGCACGGCGCCCAGCCCCAGCTGCCAGTGCACGGTATAGGCAGCCAGCACTTCTTCCAGCAGCAGGAACACCGCTGCGCCCACCAGTCCGCCATACAAATGGCCGACACCGCCGAGGATGACCATGATCAGCAGAATGCCGGACTGGGTCCACTGCAGCATGCCGGGGCCGACAAAGCTGCCCTGGTTGGCCAGCATCGCGCCGGCCAGCCCGGCAAAGGCGCCGGCGAGTGTGAAGGCCACGAGCTTGTAGCGGTAGACCGGAAAGCCAATGGCCTGCATGCGGGTCTCGTTCTCCTTGATGGCCTGCAGCACATGGCCAAAGCGGGCATTGAGCACCCGCGCCATCAGCAGCAGGCTGATGCTGACCAGCGCCAGCACCACATAGTAGAAGGTGGCATCCTGCGCCAGATCCAGGCCCAGACCCATCTCCGAGCGGCCGGGCAGCGACATGCCGTCATCGCCACCCAGCGATTTGAACGACATGATCAGGTAGTACAGCATCTGCGCAAAGGCCAGGGTGATCATGATGAAGTACACGCCCTGGGTACGCAGGCTGATCGCGCCCACCAGCAGCGAAAACGCCGCGCCCATCAGCATCGCCAGCGGCCAGGCCAGCCAGGCGGAGGTCACCCCCTGCTGCATCAGCAGGCCCACGGCATAGGCGCCCAGCCCGACAAAAGCCGCATGGCCAAAACTCACCATGCCGCCAAAGCCAAGGATGAAGTTAAGGCTGGCGGCCGCCAGACCAAACACCAGCACCCGGCTGGCCACGCCGATGTAGAAGTCCTCGCCCATCGCCTGGGCGATCAGCGGAAAGGCGATCAGCAGCGCGAGCAAAGGCAGCACCAGCCGGGGCCGCAGCCGGTGGTCGAAGACGCTGGGCTGCGCCGCTGGCGTGGCCTGGGCCGCAGCGGGCCGGGGGGCGGTGGTGTCAGTCATGGGCGGGGAACAGACCTTGGGGTTTATAGAACAGCACGGCAGCCATCAGCACATAGATCAGGATCGAGGCCACGGCCGGGCCAGCGTTGGCCGCCACCTCGGGGCCCAAGGCACTGTCAAACAACAAGGGCACCAGGGTACGGCCGGCGGTGTCGACCAGGCCCACCAGCAAGGCGCCCAGCAGCGCGCCGCGGATCGAGCCGATGCCGCCAATCACGATCACGACAAAGGCGAGGATCAGAATGCTCTCGCCCATGCCCACCTGCACCGCCAGCAGCGGCCCCAGCATGCCGCCGGCCACCGCACACAGCGCAGCGCCCAGCGCAAACACCAGGGTGAACAGCCGGCGCACATTGGCACCCATCGCCGTGGCCATCTCGCGGTTGGCGGCCCCAGCGCGCACCTGCATGCCAAAACGCGTGCGGGTCACCAACAGCCACAGCAGCAAGGCCACGGCCAGGCCCACACCGATGATCAGCAGGCGGTAGGCGGGGTAGGAAAAACCATCCATCAACATCACCGGCCCGGCCAGCGCAGCCGGCGGGTTCAGCATCAGCGGCTGCGCGCCCCAGATGATGCGCACGATCTCGTTGCTCATCAGCAGGATCGCAAAGGTGCCCATCACCTGCGACAGGTGGTCGCGGTGGTAGAGGCGGCGCAGGATCGTGTACTCCAGCAGCACGCCCACCACCACGGTAGCCAGCACCCCCAGGCCCAGGCCCAGCCAGAACGAGCCGATGGCCTGGCTGAAGCTGGCCACCAGGTAGGCGCCGATCATGTAGAGCGAGCCATGGGCGAGGTTGATCATGTCCATGATGCCGAACACCAGGGTCAGACCGGCGGCCAGCAGGAACAGCATCAAACCGAACTGCAGGCCGTTGAGCAACTGCTCAAGAATCAGGATGGTGTTCATCGATCAGGACGGCATCTTGCAGTCTTTGACGTAGGCATCCTGGTGGTTCTTGAACACCGTGCCCACCGTGCGGTTGGTCAGCTTGCCCTGGCTGTCCTTGGTGACCACGCGCAGGTAGTAGTCCTGCACCGGGAAATGGTTGCTGTTGAACTTGAAGCTGCCCCGCACCGACTCGAACTTGGCCGCCTCGATGGCCTTGCGCAAGGCCGCCTTGTCATCGAGCTTGCCCTTGACATCGCGCACCGCCGCATCCATCAGGCGCGCAGCGTCATAGCCATGCGATGCATACAGCGATGGCATACGGCCAAATTCCTTCTGGAAGTCGGTGACGAATTTCTTGTTCGCGGCATTGTCCAGGTCATGCGCCCACTGCGACGTGTTGAAGGTGCCCAGCATCGAGTCGCCCACCGCACGGATCACGTCCTCATCGGCCGAGAAGCCCGGGGCGTACAGGGTGATGTCCTTGGACAGGCCGGCACCGACAAACTGCTTGATGAAGTTCACGCCCAGGCCGCCGGGCAGAAAGATGTAGACGCCATCGACCTGGGCCGCGCGCATCTTGGAGATCTCGGCGCCATAGTCCAGCTGGCTCAGCGAGGTATAGGTCTCCATGCCGATCTCGCCCTTGTAGAAGCGCTTGAAGCCGGCGATCGAATCCTTGCCTGCCGGGTAGTTGGGCGCAATCAGCGCCACGCGCTTGAAGCCCTTGTCCTGCATGGTCTGGCCAGCCGCCTCATGCAGCGCATCGTTTTGCTGCGAGACATTGAAGAAATACGGGTTGCACTGGGCGCCGGCGTACTGTGACGGCCCGGCATTGGGGCTGATGAAGAAGGTCTTGTTCTGGAACGCGGCCGGTCCCACCGCCAGCATCACGTTGGAGAACACCGTGCCGGTCATGAAATCGACCTTGTCGCGTTTGAGCAGGCGCTCGGCCGTCTGCTTGGCCACCTCGGGGTTCTGCTGGTCGTCGACCACGACCACCTCGGCGGGCAGGTTGCCGATCTTGCCGTTCATGTGCTTGACGGCCAGTTGGAAGCCGTCGCGGATATCGGTGCCCAGACCCGCGCCGGGCCCGGACAAGGTGCTGAGCAATCCCACCTTGACCTGGTCGGCCGCACTGGCACTGCTGGCGCACAGCAGCGCGATGGACAGACTCACAAGACTGCGATGCAATGGATGACGCTTCATGCTGGTTCCCTGGTTGGTGTGCCAAAAAAATCTAACGAGCCGCTACTATGCCGGGCTGTGCAGCCGAAACCGTTGTAGTTTTCCCGTAGCCGTGCGCGGCAGCTGCGCGACAAAATCCATGGCCCGTGGGTATTTGTAGGGCGCGACCGTGCTTTTGACGAAATCCTGCAAGGTCTTGACCATGTCCGCATCGGCCGCAAAGCCCGGCCGCAGCACCACAAAGGCCTTGACGATCTGGCCGCGCTCGCTGTCGGGCAGGCCGATCACCGCGCATTCGGCCACCGCCGCATGCGCGAGCAAGGCGTCTTCGACCTCGGGCGCGGCGATGTTGTAGCCCGAGGAGATAATCATGTCATCGGTGCGGGCCTGATAAATGAAATAGCCGTCCGCATCCATCACATAGGCGTCACCGGTCAGGTTCCAGCCTGCATGCACATACTGGGTCTGGCGGCTGTCGTTCAGGTAGCGGCAGCCGGTGGGGCCCTGCACGGCCAACTTGCCCACCGTGCCGGCCGGCACTTCCTGGCCCTGCTCATCGACCACCTTGGCACGGTAGCCGGGCACGGCGCGGCCGGTGGCACCGGGCCGGGCCTCTTCCTCGCGGTGGGAGATGAAGATGTGCAGCATCTCGGTCGAGCCGATGCCGTCGATGATCTCGATGCCGGTCGCGGCTTTCCACAGCGCACGGGTCGAGGCATTCAAGGCCTCGCCGGCTGACACGCATTTGCGCAGCCGGGTCTGGCGCAGCCGCTCGCCCTGCTGGGCCATCACGCGGTACGAGGTCGGCGCGGTGAACACCACGGTGGCGCCAAATTGTTCGATGCCATCGACCAGCTGCACCGGTCCCGCCTTCTCCAGCAGCGCCATCGAGGCGCCAATCGCCATCGGGAACAGTACCTGGCCGCCCAGGCCAAAGGTAAAGGCCAGCGGCGGGCTGCCGATGAAGACGTCGTCGGGTTCGGCCCGCAGCACATGGCGGGGCCAGCAGGCGCAGATGGCCATCACATCGCGGTGAAAGTGCATCGTCGCCTTGGGCACCCCGGTGGTGCCCGAGGTAAAGCCCAGCAGGCAGGTGTCGGTCGCCGCCGTCTGCACCGTGGCGAAATGCGGCGAAGCCTGGGCCATCAGCGGCTCCAGCGCCTGCGCAGCCGGCAGGCCCGCGCCATTGAAATAGCACACCGCCTGCAAGCAGGGCTGCGCTGCCTGCGCCGCCTGCACCTCGGCCTGCAAGGCCGCATCGCACAGCGCATGGCTGATCTGGGCGATCTCGATGATGGTGCCCAGCTCCTTGGCGCGCAGCAGCGGCATGGCCGCCACTGCAATACCGCCCGCCTTGACCACGGCAAACCAGCTCGCCACCATCATCGGGTTGTTGGGCGCGCACAGCAGCACGCGGTTGCCGGGTACCAGACCCATCTGCGCGGTCAACACGTTGGCGATGCGGTTGGCCTGGGCCTGCAGCTCGGCATAGGTCCAGCGCACACCCTGTGCCTGCAGGCACAGGCGCTCGCCCCGGCCTTCGGCCACATGGCGGTCCAGCAGCTCGGCGGCGCAGTTGAGGCGCTCGGGGAACTGCAGCTCGGGCAGGTCAAAGTGGTACTCCGGCTGCAGCTCGGGCGGCGGCAGATGCGTGGCGGCAAAGCGGTCGATATGCGCGGTATAGGGCGTGGCAGACATCTCGCAAACTCCAGGCTGAAGGCGGAAACCAGGACCGGAGTCCAGGTACTGGTCAGTGGTCAAGGCGCGGTGGGCGCCACTTGTTTGAGCAGCTCGCGGGCGATGATCAGTTGCTGCACCTCGGTCGCCCCTTCGTAGATGCGCAGTGCGCGGATCTCGCGGTACAGGCGCTCGACCGGCTGATCGCTGACGACGCCCAGGCCGCCCCACATCTGCAGCGCCGCATCGATCACCTGCTGCGCGTTCTCGGTCGCGGTCATCTTGGCCATCGCCGCCTCGCTGGTCACGCTCTGGCCCTGGTCGCGCTGCCAGGCGGCGCGGTAGGTCAGCAGCGCGGCGCTGTCGATCTGCGTGGCCATCTGGGCCAGCTTGGCCTGGGTGAGCTGGAAATCGGCCAGCACGCCCTGGAACATGCGGCGGCTGGTGGCCCGCTGCAAAGCCTCGTCCAGCGCACGGCGGGCAAAGCCCAGCGCAGCGGCCGCTACCGAGGTGCGGAACACATCCAGGGTGCGCATCGCCAGCTTGAAGCCCTCGGCCGCCGCGCCAAGGCGCTGGCCCACCGGCACGCGGCAGCCGCTGAAGCGCAGCCGCGCCAGCGGGTGCGGCGCGATCACATCGATGCGCTCGGCAATCTCCAGGCCGGGCGTATCCGCATCCACGATCAGCGCGGAGATGCCGCGCGCGCCCGGTGCCTCACCGGTGCGCACAAACACCACATAGAAGTCGGCAATGCCGCCGTTCGAGATCCAGGTTTTTTCGCCGTCGATGACATAGTGGTCGCCGTCCAAGCGGGCGGCGCAGGCCATGGCGGCCACGTCCGATCCGGCATCGGGCTCGGACAGCGCAAAGGCCGCAATCGCCTCGCCCCGTGCAACCCGGCCCAGGTAGCGCGCCTTCTGCGCCTCCGTGCCTGCCAGGCTGATCGCGCCCGAGCCCAGCCCCTGCATCGCAAACGCAAAATCGGCCAGGCCGTTGTGGCGCGCCAGGGTTTCGCGGATCAGGCAGATGGCGCGGGTGTCGATCTGGGCGGCCGCGCCGCCATGCGCCTCGCCAGCCACTGCATGGCGCAGCCAGCCCGCCTGGCCCAGCGCCTGCACCAACGCGCGGCAATCGCCGTCGGTGTCACCGCTGTGCACATGGGCCACATGCCGGGCGGCCCAGGCATCCAGCGTCTGCGCCAGCTCGGCGTGGCGCGGCTCAAAAAACGGCCATTGCAGGTAACGGGTGTCGGCCATGTCAGTTCCCCTGGAATTGCGGCTTTTGCTTGGCCACAAAGGCCTCGTAGGCGCGCTTGAAGTCTTCGGTCAGCATGCAGATGGCCTGCGCCTGCGCCTCGGCCTCGATCGCCTGGTCAATGGTCATCGCCCACTCCTGGTGCAGCATGGTCTTGGTGATGCCATTGGCAAAGCTGGGGCCAGCGACCAAGTCGGCGGCCATCTTCTGCGCCTGCTCCAGCAGCGCTTCGGGTTCGGCCAGGCGGTTGAAAAAGCCCCAGCGCTCGCCCTCTTCGCCGCCCAGGCTGCGGCCGGTGTAGAGCAGCTCGCTGGCGCGGCCCTGGCCGATGATGCGCGGCAGAAAGGCGCAGGCGCCCATGTCGCAGCCGGCCAGGCCCACGCGGTTGAACAGAAACGCCGTCTTGCTGCGCGCCGTGCCCAGCCGCAGGTCCGAGGCCATCGCCATGATCGCGCCAGCGCCGGCACAGATGCCATCGACGGCGGCAATAATGGGTTGCGGACAGGCGCGCATGGCCTTGATCAGCTCGCCCGTCATGCGGGTGAACATCAGCAGCTCGGGCGCCTTCAGGGCCACCAGCGGGCCGATGATTTCATGCACATCGCCACCCGAGCAGAAGTTGCCACCGGCGCCCACCAGCACCACGGCCTTCACATCCTGCGCCCACTTGAGGCGGTGGAACAGGTCGCGCAGCTCGGCGTAGGAATCAAAGGTCAGCGGGTTCTTGCGCTCTGGCCGGTTGAGCGTGATCGTTGCCACGCCGGCATGGACTTGCCACAGAAAATGCTGTGCCTGGTAGCCGGCCAGCTGCTGGTGGTTGCCCGCCACCAGCGCGGGGTCGATTCGGTAGTCACTCATGCCTGTCTCCACAGATTCGGGGTTCACATCACTTCGCCGCCAGCCACCGCAATGGCCTGTCCGGTCATCGCGCCAGCGCCTTTGCCGCAGAGCCAGACGACGGCATCGGCCACCTCCTGCGGCTGCACCAGGCGGCCCTGCGGGTTGTTGCGCACAAATTCGGCCAGGGCCTGCTCGGGGCTGCGGCCGGTCTTGGCCACCACGCGGTCGAGGCTGGTCTTGACCAGATCGGTTTCGGTATAGCCCGGGCACACGGCATTGACGGTGATGCCGCGGCTCGCCACTTCCAGCGCCAGCGCCCGGGTCAAGCCCACCACACCATGCTTGGCCGCCACATAGGCCGACACATAGGCATAGCCGGTCAGGCCTGCGGTGCTGGCCACGTTGACGATGCGGCCATAGCCCGCCGCCTGCATCGCCGGCAGCACCTGCTGCATGCACAGCATCGTGCCGGTCAGGTTCACCGCCAGCATCTGCGACCAGAGCTGGGCGTCGGTCTTCATGAAGGGCGCGCTCTGCGCCTGGCCGGCGTTGTTCACCAGGATCTGGACAGCGCCAAAGGCGGCCACGGCCTGCGCAAAGGCCGCCACCACCTCGGCCTCCTGCGCCACATCGGCCAGCACCTGCTGGCACTGCCCCGGAAAGGCATCCACCAGTTTTTGCAGCGGCTCAGGCCGGCGGCCCAGCACCGTCACCCGCGCGCCCTGCGCCAGCAGCTGGCGCGCAACGGCCTCGCCAATGCCCTGGCCGGCGCCGGTCACCAGCGCATGTTGTCCTTGCAAGCTGTTCGTCGCCATCTGCTTTGCTCCTCAGTGGCCGGCGGCCGCTTGCTGGGCCTTTTCGCGCTCGAACAGGCTCTCCATCTGGCGCTTGCCGGCAAAGTAGGGCTTGGGCCAGGCGATGGCGGTGTAGCCAATCTTGGCCGCCTCGGTCAAGGTCCAGGCCGGGTTGGCCAGGTGCGGGCGGGCCACCGCACAGAGGTCGGCGCGGCCGGCGGCGATGATGGAGTTGGCATGGTCGGCCTCACTGATCGCGCCGACGGCCATCGTCGCAATGCCCGCCTCCTGGCGGATGCGGTCGGCAAAAGGGGTCTGGAACATGCGGCCATAGACCGGCTTTTCCTGTTTGCTGACCTGGCCGGACGAGCAGTCGATCAGGTCCGCGCCTGCCGCCTTGAAGGCCTTGGCAATCTCTACCGCATCATCGGGGGTGATGCCGCCAGGCACCCAGTCATGGGCGGAGATGCGCACCGACATCGGCCGCTCCTGCGGCCAGACAGCGCGCACGGCCCGGAACACCTCCAGCGGGTAGCGCAGGCGGTTCTCCAGGCTGCCGCCATAGGCATCGTCCCGGTGGTTGGTCAACGGCGAGATAAAGCTGGACAGCAGATAGCCGTGGGCGCAGTGCAGCTCCAGCCAGTCGGCACCCACCTCGGCGGCCATCTGGGCCGCGTGCACAAACTGCTGCTTGACCTCGTCCATCTGGGCCAGGCTCATCGCCTGCGAGATCTGGCTCACGCCTTCGAGGTACTGCTGGGGCGAGGCCGAGATGATCGGCCAGTTCCCCTCGGTCAATGGCAGGTCCGTACCTTCCCAGGCCAGGCGGGTGGAGGCCTTGGCGCCGGCATGGCCGATCTGCATTGCAAACTTGGCATCGGTGTGGTGGTGGATCCAGTCGCTGATGCGCTGCCAGGCCTGCTTTTGTGCCTCGGTGTAGGTGCCCGGGCAGCCGGGGGTGATGCGACCCTCAGCGCTGACGCAGGCCATCTCGGCAAACACCAGACCGGCGCCGCCCATCGCCCGCGCACCCAGGTGCACCAGGTGGTAGTCGCCCGGCACGCCGTCGACGGCCGAGTACTGCGCCATCGGCGAGACCACGATGCGGTTCTTCAAGGTCAGGCCGCGCAAGGTATAGGGCAGGAACATCGGTGGCGGCGCCTTGGCCTGCACCGCCAGCCCGTTTTGCGCAGCCAGCCAGGCCTCATAACCGCCGAGCCAGGCGGCATCGCGCAGGCGCAGGTTCTCGTGGCTGATGCGCTGGCTGCGCGTCAGCATCGAGTACATGAACTGCTCGGGCTCCAGCTGGTCGCAGTAGCGCTTGCCGCAGACCTCGAACCACTCCATCGCATTCCAGGCGGCGTTCTGGATGCGCAAGGTCTCCACCCGGCGCAGCGCCTGGTAGGCCTCCAGCACCGCAGGGATCTGCGCCTTGCCATCGCCCAGCTGCTGGAACTGCCGCGCCAGCTCAATCGCATCCTCGATCGCCAGCTTGGTGCCCGAGCCAATCGCGAAATGCGCCGTGTGCACAGCGTCGCCCATCAGCACCACATGGCTGCCCTTGGCGTTTTGCAGCCACCACTGGTCGCAGACCACGCGCTGAAAATTGATCCAGGCCGAGCCGCGCAGGTGCCGGGCATTGGTCATCAGCCGCGCGCCTTGCAGGTTGTCGGCAAACAGTTTCTCGCAGAAGGCGATCGATTGCTCCTGGTCGGCCGTGTCCAGGCCGCAGGCCTTCCAGGTCTCCTCGGTGGTCTCGACGATGAAGGTCGATGTCTTGTCGTCGAACTGGTAGATATGGGCCTGGAACCAGCCGTGCTCGGTGCGCACGAAGTCAAAGGTGAAGGCCTCGTAGACCTTGTTGGCGCCCAGCCAGATAAAGCGGTTGGGGCGGGTGACGATATCGGGCTTGAACACCTCGGCGTATTTAGTGCGGATGCGCGAGTTCACGCCATCGCTGGCAATGATGAGGTTGGCATCGGCATAGTCTTCGTCGGACTGCACATCGGTCTCGAACACCAGCTTGACGCCGAGCTGCTCGCAGCGCGCCTGCAGGATGTTGAGCAGGTGCTTGCGGCCGATGCCGACAAAGCCATGGCCGCCCGAGCGGATCTTGCGGCCCTTGAACAGCAGCTCAATGTCGTCCCAGTGGTTGAAGGCCTGCTCGATCTGCATCGCCGTCGCCGGGTCCCACTCGCGCATGTTGTCCATCGTGGCATCGGAGAACACCACCCCCCAGCCAAAGGTGTCATAGGGCTTGTTGCGCTCCACCACGGTCACGTCATGCGCGGGGTCCATCTGCTTCATCAGCAGCGCGAAATACAAGCCGGCGGGGCCACCGCCTATGCAGACAATTTTCATGGCCAGGATCGTCCTGAAAAATACTTTATAACTAAATTATTGATGCATAAATAATTCACTAAAATACGAACTTACCCTATCACTGGAGCCGCCTGCGGTACTGCACCATGGGCGCCATGGCTGACATGCAAACCCTCTGCAATTCCCCCTCCGATACTGGCGGCGGCGTCGCTGGCCGCGAGGCCGGTCTCGCCCATGATGAACACCAGGCCGTGCGCCTGTGGCTGCGGCTGATGACCTGCAGCACCCAGATCGAGCAGGTGATCCGCAGCAAGCTGCGCACCCAGTTCGCCACCACCTTGCCGCGCTTTGACTACCTGGCCCAGCTCAGCCGCTTTCCCAAGGGCCTTCGCATGAAGACCTTGTCCGAGTACCTGATGGTCACCGGCGGCAACATCACGGGCCTGACGGACCAGCTGGTGGCCGAAGGCTGGGTGGAGCGGGTGGCCGATGACGAGGACCGCCGATCGATGACGGTGCGCCTGACGCGCAGCGGAAAAAAGCAGTTCGCTGCCATGGCCAAGGCGCACGAACAGTGGCTGGAGCATTTGCTGGCGCCGCTGGGCGCGGATGCCGCGCGCGAGCTGTATGACCAGCTGGGCGCGCTGCGGCAAATCGTGGGCCAGCGCGCGGAGCAGGTGGCCGGCTGACCCCCCCCAATGACAGAGAGCCTGCGGACCGCCCTGATCCGCAGGCTCTCTTTCCCTCAGCGGGAGTTACATCGCGGTATCGGCCTGGCTGAGGTCGCCATCGGCCTCACCGGTCTCCAGCACCTCGGGCATCTTGACAATCGTGGTCGGCACCCGGCTGTGGCGCGCCACCTCGCGCGAGACCGAACCGATCAGAATGCTGCCCAGCGTGCTCTCGCCAGTGGCGCCGATCACGATGAGGCCACAGCCCTTCTCCTCGGCGATATCCAGCAACGTGGCATGGATGTCGCCCAACCGGATCTCCACCTCATAGGACACACCGGCCAGACGCAACACATCGAGCGCCGGGGCGACCAGGTCCATGCCGGCCTCCAGGCTGGCGTTGGCGATCAGCTCCGAATCCTGCGTGGCCAGCTCCAGAAAGCTGGCTTCCTTTTGCACATGGGCGACCACGACATGGGCGCGCAGGCCCAGCTGCACCAGTTGCACGCCGTGCTGTACCGCTTGCAGCGAGTTGGGCGAACCGTCGACGGCGATCATGATGTTGAGCATGGGCTTCTCCTTGGCAGTGAAAGATCAGCCCAGTGTAGCGACCTGCCTGCGCCCCCTGTGTCAGAGACGGACCTGCGAAACCCGCCGCGCCGTCAACTACCGCACATCTGCGAAAATGACGGGTTATGCTGCAGTTCGACCTCCTCAAAACCGATCCCACCAGCCACGCACGCCGTGGCACGCTCACGCTCAACCATGGCGTGGTGCAGACCCCCATCTTCATGCCGGTAGGCACCTATGGCACCGTCAAGGGCGTGATGCCGCGCAGCCTGGAGGAAATGGGCGCCCAGATCATTCTGGGCAATACCTTCCACCTGTGGATGCGTCCGGGCCTGGATGTGATGAAGAGCTTTGGCGGCCTGCATGGTTTCGAGAAATGGGACAAGCCCATCCTGACCGACTCCGGCGGTTTCCAGGTCTGGTCGCTGGGCGCGATGCGCAAGATCACCGAAGAAGGCGTGCATTTCCAGAGCCCGGTCAATGGCGACAAGCTGTTCATGTCGCCCGAGGTCAGCATGCAGATCCAGACGATTCTGAATTCGGACATCGTCATGCAGCTCGACGAGTGCACGCCGTACGAGACCAACGGCAAGAAGACCACCGAGGCCGAGGCGCGCAAGTCGATGGAGATGAGCCGGCGCTGGGCCAAGCGCTCCAAGGAAGAGTTCGAGCGCCTGGGCAATCCCAACGCGCTGTTCGGCATTGTGCAGGGCGGCATGTTCAAGCACCTGCGCGAGGAGTCCTTGCAAGGCCTGCTGGAGATCGACTTCCCCGGCTACGCGGTGGGCGGTGTCTCGGTGGGTGAGCCCAAGGACGAGATGCTGGACATCATGCAGCACACGCCCCACCTGCTGCCCGCCAACAAGCCGCGCTACCTGATGGGCGTGGGCACGCCCGAGGACCTGGTGCAAGGTGTGGCCGACGGCGTGGACATGTTCGACTGCGTGATGCCGACCCGCAATGCGCGCAACGGCACCATCTTCACCCGCTATGGCGACCTGAAGATCCGCAACGCCCGCCACAAGACCGACCACCAGCCCATCGACACCTCGTGCACCTGCCACGCCTGCGCCGGCAAGAGCGGTGTGAGCTGGGACGATGGCGGCCGCGACGGCTTCAGCCGCGCCTACCTGCACCACCTGGACCGCTGCGGTGAGATGCTGGGCCCGATGCTGACCACCATCCACAACCTGCACTACTACCTGAACCTGATGCAGGAAGTGCGCCAGTCGCTCGATGCCGGCAGCTTTGCCCAGTTCCGTGCGCAGTTCAAATCGGACCGGGCCCGCGGTATCTAGGCAGCAGCTTCACCGCGCGAGGCCAGCAAGGCCGCGCGGCCCAAAGCGTGGGAACCACGAGACAGCGATGCGAAGCGCTTGACAGCCACTGCGTAACCTACAACACCGTACCCTCACCCGCTTCGCGCCTGGCTGCAGGCCGCAGCTGCCTGCAGCCACCGCGCTGCTTGGCAGCTGCGTTTTCTCAAGTGATGCACCTGCTGGCATGGTCTTGTAGCTTCCAATTTGGAAGCAACAGTGATTGACTTAGGTTATTGACTGAGCAAAACGTCGCGAAAGCGTTGCGCCGCAACGGCCCTCGGTCTGCCAGGCAATGCGCGACTCGCCCACAAGGTCGCACCGATATCTGTGTCCATGAGCGGGTATATTTCGCCCATCCCCCTCATTCCCATGCCGACCGCGTCGTCCGTCCACCCCTTGGAGCAACCCTATAGCGGTCGCTTGCTGCTCTGCGCCAGTATGGCCGTGTTTGCGGCAGCGATGGTGGGCATCCTGCTGCGGCCACTGGGCTACCTGTCGGTGTTCTGGCCGGCCAACCAGATCGTGCTGGTGCTGTTGCTGCGCTACCCCCAACTGGTGCGTCCGGTAGCAATAGCGGCGCTTTTCGCCAGCTTCGTGCTGGCCGATCTGATCACCGGCACTGCGCTGTGGCACTCACTGGGCTTTACCACCGCCAACCTCTGCGGCGCCATTTGTGGATGGCTGTTTCTGCGCCGGCAGTCGCAACGCGATCTGCAGATGGAAGGCCAGTATTCCGCGTTGCTGGTGTTCTTCGCCAGCGGCATGGCGTCGCTGGCATCGGCCCTCATTGGTGGGCCGATCAGTGCCTGGGCCTTTGAGCTGTCGGTCACCCAGGCGGTAGTGATGTGGTGGACAGGCGAATGGATGAATGCCATGGTGCTGCTGCCATTTTTGCTGGCGCTGCCATCGGCACGCAGCGCGGCCGCCGCGCAGGAGCGCCGCCTCTGGGCGTTGAAAATGCTGCCCGCGCTGGCCGTCGTGGTGCTGGAGACGAGCAGCTACCTGGTGGGCAACAAGGTCGGCTCTCTGGTGTTCTCGCTGCCTGCGCTGCTGTGGTGCGCGCTGTCCTACCGCATCCTGACCACGGCCATCATCACGATGGTGGTGTTTGTGACCAAGGTCATCGTGATATCGAACATTGTGGGGTTCATCCCGGCCAATGTGCTTGATGTCGCCAGCCTGCGCCTGGGCATCACGATGCTGATCCTGGGGCCCCTGTCGGTGGCCGGCTCCCATGCGGCGCGCGCCGAGTTGCTGCACCGCATGCGCTACCAGGCCCACCACGACAGCCTGACCGATGTGCTCAGCCGCAATGGCTTCGTACAGGCCAGCCACGTCCTGCTCAAGCGCCTGACCCATGAAGGCAGCTCGGCAGCAGTGCTGATGCTGGACCTGGACCACTTCAAGCGCGTCAACGACAACCATGGCCACGCCAGCGGCGACCGCCTGCTGCGCGATGTCAGCCGGGTGCTGACCGACTCCCTGCGTCCGCAGGATGTGCTGGGCCGCGTCGGTGGTGAGGAATTCGCCGTGGTGCTGCCCCATATCAGCTTCGACGATGCCACCGCGATCGCCGATCGCCTGTGCCAGACCGTGCGCAGCGGCCACTTTCAGACGGCCCACCACGAGCCGTTGCAGGCCACCCTCAGCATCGGCCTGGCCTACAGCGCAGCACTGCAGCCTGGCGACAGCCTCGAAGACTTGCTGCGCGAGGCGGACCTGGCGCTCTACCAGGCCAAGGCCCGGGGCCGCGATTGCGCGGTCTGGACGGCGCCACGCTAGGCATCCGTGCGGGCTGGCGGGCTCAGCGCAGCAGCACCGGCGCAGATGCCAGCCCGCTGCGCTGCATGAACTGCAAGGCCGAATCCACGGTGGTGGTTTCGATATGGCCGGCAAAGCGCTTCTCGGGCGGGTGGTCGTCAAAGGCGATATTGGCGCGCGTGATGCGGCCGCCCAGCCGTGTCATTGCACCTATGCGCAAATCACTGGGCTGGTAGCCTTGCAGCTGCAACCAGGCCTGCGCCTGGCCCCGGTCCTGCACGGTCTGGGGGGCCATGGCCTGGGCCAGGGTCTCCAGCGCCCACTGGTTGCTTTGCTGGTAACGCTGGCTCCACGGATAGGCCAGCATGCTGTAGCGCGGCTCATGCAGCTGCAGGGGCTGGGCGTTGGCCGACAGCGCCAGCAGCAGTTTTTGCTGCACCGCCGGCGCGGGTACCACCATCACGGCCTGGTAGCGCCACAGGTCGTCCAGAAAGAACTCGCCCAGGCCCTGGCGGTAGACATGGGAGGCGGCCGTGCCACAGTCATTGAGCTTGTGCACCACACGCCAATCGCCGGTGGCCGATTTGTAGGCCCAGCCCATGTGCGAGAACTGCAGCTGGTATTTGCGCAGGTCCTGGCCCTGGCGGCCCAGCAGCACCACCTGCGCGCCACTGGCATCGAGTGCCTGCGCGACATGCTGGGCCAAAGTCAGGCTTTGGCGCACGCTGTCGAGCGTGGGCTTTTGCGCCTCACAGCTGCGGCCGGCCTGGGCGGCCGTGGCGGCCAGCCATGCAGCGGCGAACAGGCCCAGGCGTAAAGATGTCAACATGCTTGCCTCCCTCGTTGTCACAAACGCTCGTTGTAGAGCAGCGCCTTACCCACCTCATTGGGGATAAAGGCGATCACCTCGCCAGCGGCTGACAGCAACACGCCGGCACCCACCACACTGACGAAGATGGCCGTGCCCACACCGGCGGCGCTGGCGCCCAATGCGCCAGCCGACAGCTCAATGCTGGCCGCTGCGCCATCCGATGCGCTCTCGAGCAGCCAGACCGTCCCCTTGGCCGATGCCTGCACACCTTTGACGATGAGCCGGGCCCCATCGACCGACAGGGCGACCGGAAGGGCGGCCACGCTGGTCGATGCGCCTACCGAGGCTGCCGTGCCCACGACCACCGATGCAATCGGCAGGGCCGAGAGCATCAACGACGCATCGCTTTGTGCCTGGACCGCCGGAGCGGCCGCCAATGCCAGCACCAGGGCGGTGCTGGCCAGCGCATCTGCAGCACGGCGCTGCCATTGGCTGAAAGTAGGACTGAACATGTGCTGCTCCCGAGTTGGCTGCATCAGATGGGCGCTCACACGCGCTCCTGGGGGGTGCCCACGTCCGGGTCGCGGGGCACACTGCGCATGCTGCGAGCACGGTGGATAGCCATGGCCAGATCGGATTCATGCTTGTCGCGCAGCATCTTGGCCAATGTGAAGGCGGTGGTGATCATGTACATCCAGCTGACGCCCAGAAAGGCCTTGTAGGTAGGGTTGATGTCCATGCCCAACAGGCCCCAGCCGGTCAGGCCCATCGCAATCGCAAAACCGCCCCAGACCACGAAGCGCCACATGGGGGTATCGCCGGCCGATTGGCTGCTGTCCGCTTGCTTGTCCCGCACGAACTTGGCCAGCACGAACGCGGCCGAGAGGCAGAACATATAACCCATCACCATGAACGCCTGTTCCAGGTGTTGCCCTGGCAGCCAGGCCAGGCCGATCGCGCACATCGAGATCGCAATACCGAACGAGATCCATACCTGGTATTGCCATGCACGGGTGTCACGTTGAACAGGGTGGGAGGATTGAGACATAGGGGGTCGGAGCAACGGGGCCCCGCTTTGGTTGAACACGGCGCCATCATGCAGGCAGGCGGCGGCGCCAGCATCCGCATTTAATGCCGGTAGCATTTTCAAAAGATACAGGTATCAAAAATCAATACTTCACGACCGCTCCTTGTCGCCGGGGTCATGGGCCTGGCCAAGGCTTCCGTGGCATGATCCCAAGCATTCAAACCAAGACCCAGACAGGAGACCGCCGTGCGCCAGCCGCCCCACCACCAGCCCCCCACCCCGCATGCTGACCCGGCCGAACTGGCCGAGTGGTGCGATGCCTTCGACGGACTGTTGGCCGCTTATGGCTCCGCGCAGGGCAAGGAACAGGCGGCTGCACTGCTCGATGCGCTGCTGGCCCACGCCCGCAAGCGCCATGTGGCCTGGAAGCCTTCGGGCAACACGCCCTACGTCAACACCATCACCGTCGATGAGCAGCCGCCCTACCCCGGCGATGTGGAACTGGAGAAAAAGCTCTCGGCCATCCTGCGCTGGAACGCGCTGGCGATGGTCGTGCGTGCCAATGCCGCCCATGGCGAGCTGGGCGGCCATATTGCCAGCTATGCCTCGGCCGCCGATCTGTTCGAGACCGGCTTCAACCATTTCTTCCGCGCCGATGATGGCCACCAGGCCGCCGACCTGGTGTACTTCCAGCCGCACTCGTCGCCAGGCGTCTATGCGCGCGCTTTTCTGGAAGGCCGCCTGGGCGAAGAGAACCTGGCGCACTACCGGCAGGAGCTGGTGGCCGCCAGCCAGGGCATCCAGGGCCTGTGCTCGTACCCGCATCCCTATCTGATGCCCGAGTTCTGGCAGTTTCCCACCGGCTCGATGGGCATCGGCCCGATCAATGCCATCTACCAGGCGCGCTTTATGCGCTACCTGGCCGACCGGGGCCTGGCAGACACCGCGGGCCGCAAGGTCTGGGGCTTTTTTGGCGATGGCGAAATGGACGAGCCCGAGTCCATTGCGGCACTGACCCTGGCGGCGCGCGAAGGGCTGGACAACTGCATCTTCGTCATCAACTGCAATTTGCAGCGGCTCGACGGCCCGGTGCGCGGCAACGGCCGCATCATCGATGAGCTGGAGGCGCTGTTCAGCGGCGCGGGCTGGAACGTGGTCAAGTGCCTTTGGGGATCGGAGTGGGATGCGCTCTTGGCCCGCGACCACAGCCATGTGCTGGCCCGCACCTTTGCGCGCACCGTCGATGGCGAGTTCCAGACCCTGTCGGCCAACGATGGCGCCTTCAACCGCGAGCATTTCTTCAACCAGAGCCCCGAACTGGCTGCGCTGGTGGCGCACCTGTCCGACAGTGACATCGACCGCCTGCGCCGGGGCGGGCACGACCCGGTCAAGATCCATGCCGCCTTTGCCAGCGCCGCTGCGCACAGCGGCCAGCCCACGGTGGTGCTGGCCAAGACGATGAAGGGCTACGGCATGGGCAGCATGGGCCAGGGCCGCATGACATCGCACCAGCAAAAAAAGCTCGGCGCCGAGGACCTGCTGGCGTTCCGCGACCGCTTCAACCTGCCGCTGAGCGACGACCAAGCCACCTCGGCTGCCTTCCTCAAACCGGCCGATGGCAGCGCCGAAATGCGCTACCTGCACGCACGGCGCCAGGCCCTGGGCGGCTTTTTGCCGGCGCGCAGAGGCCAGGCCTCGCCGGTGGCCGTGCCCGGCCTGGAGGCCACCGCAGGTTTTGCGCTGCAGGCCGATGGCAAGCCGATGAGCACCACGATGGCCTTTGTGCGCCAGCTGGGCAACCTGCTCAAGGACCCGGCCCTGGGGCCGCGCATCGTGCCCATCGTGGCCGATGAGGCGCGCACCTTCGGCATGGCCGGGCTGTTCCGCCAGGTGGGTATCTACGCGCCGTTTGGCCAGCTTTACCAGCCCGAGGACAATGCCTCGATGCTGCTCTACCGCGAAGACAGCAGCGGCCAGATTCTGGAAGAAGGGATCAGCGAAGCGGGCGCGCTGTCATCCTGGACGGCGGCCGCCACCAGCTACAGCACCCATGGCACGGCCATGCTGCCGTTCTTCATTTTCTACAGCATGTTCGGTTTCCAGCGCGTGGGCGATTTGATCTGGGCGGCCGCCGACCAGCGCGCACGCGGCTTCCTGATCGGCGCCACCTCCGGCCGCACCACGTTGGGCGGCGAAGGGCTGCAGCACCAGGACGGCAGCAGCCTGCTGAGCGCCTCCACGGTGCCCAACTGCAAAAGCTACGACCCCGCCTTTGCCGGCGAGCTGGCCGTCATCATCGACCATGGCATGCAGCGCATGCTGCAAGAGCAGCGCGACGAGTTCTTCTACATCACCGTCACCAACGAAAACGTGGCCAATCCCAGCCTGCCGCACGAGGCCCATGAGGGTGTCATCCGGGGCATGTACCAGCTGCAGAGCGGCCCGGCTCAAAGCACGCGCCGCGTACAGCTGCTGGGCAGCGGCGCCATCATGGGCGAGGTGCTCAAGGCCGCCGCCATTCTGGAGCGCGAGCATGGCGTGGCCGCCGATGTCTGGAGTGTCACCAGCTATGCTGAGCTGGCCCGCGATGGCGAGGCCCGGCTGGAGCGCTGGCGCGCCGGTGAGGCCAGCGCACCCAGCTGGTTTGCGCAGCAGCTGGAGGCTTCGCAAGGCCCCATCATTGCCGCCAGCGACTATGTGCGTGCGCTGCCCGAACTGGTGCGCGCCTACCTGCCCACCGATGAGCGTGGCCTGCCGCGCCAGCATTACTACACCTTGGGGACGGACGGCTTTGGCCGCAGCGATTCGCGCGCGGCCCTGCGCCAGCATTTTGCGGTCGATGCCGCCGCCATCGTGCAGACCTACCTGCGCAGCCAGCAGGCCTGAGCCTCATCAAGAACCTGTTCTAAAAAGGGGTGCGCAAAAAAGCCAAGCCAGTGTGCACAAGCGCCCAGACAGGCGTATAGCTCCTGAATTGATAGCTGCCAAGTCTTTCTCACAAGGCTCCGGTAGCTATTTTTATGCCCTCCCTGCCCTCGGGCAGCAGCCGGGCAGCGCGTGGTTGCCCCAATACCGCCCGGCGCTGTGCATGCCAGTATCGGAGCCATGCGGCAGCCGCATGGACACAACACCATAAACATCAGGAGCAACTATGCAACGCACTCGCCTGGCGCAAGCCCTGGCCACCTTCGGACTGCTCGGCCTGACCGCCGCGATGGGTACCGCCCATGCGCAGGACAAGGTCAAGATCGGCTACATCTCCGACATGTCCAGTCTCTATGCCGACGTTGAAGGCAAGGGCGGTGCCACCGCCATCCAGATGGCCATTGACGACTTTGGCGGCATGGTGCTGGGCAAGCCAATCGAAATGCTGGTGGTGGACCACCAGAACAAGGCCGACATCGCTGCCAGCAAGGCCCGCGAATGGATCGACACCCAGAACCTGACGATGATCTTCAGCGGCACCAACTCCGGCACCGCGCTGGCGCTGGCCAAGGTGGCGGACGAGAAAAAGCGCGTGATGATCAACAACGGCGCGGGCTCCTCGGCGCTGACCAACGAGGCCTGCACGCCATACACCATCCATTACGCCTATGACACCGTGGCGCTGTCCAAGGGTGCGGCGGGCGCCATTGTCGAGGGCGGTGGCAAGAACTGGTTCTTTCTGACGGCCGACTATGCCTTCGGCCATGCGATGGAAGCCGATGCCACCAAGGTCATCAAGGCCAAGGGCGGCGCGGTGGCTGCAGCCGTGCGCCACCCGCTCAATGCCTCCGACTTCTCGTCCTTCCTGCTGCAGGCGCAAAGCTCCAAGGCCCAGGTACTGGCACTGGCCAATGCCGGTGGTGACACCATCAACGCCATCAAGGCGGCCAAGGAATTCGGCATCGACAAGACGATGAAGATCGCGCCGCTGCTCGTGTTCTACAGCGACATCCACAGCCTGGGCCTGAAGAACACCGCCGGCATGCAGTTCGTCACCAGCTGGTACTGGGACATGAATGACGCATCGCGCAAATTTGCCGATGCCTACATGAAGAAAACCCAGCGCCGCCCCACCGAAATACAGGCCGCCGACTACTCGGCCACGATGAACTACCTCAAGGCCGTGCAGGCAGCCGGCACCACTGATGCCGACAAGGTGATGGAGACCTGGCGCGGCATGAAGATGGACGACTTCTTTGGCGCGGGCACCCTGCGCGCCGACGGCAGCTACATCCACGACATGTACCTGGTCCAGGTCAAGACACCGCAGGAATCCAAGGGCACCTGGGATTACTACAAGATCGTCAAGAAGCTGCCCGGTGACGAGGTGTTCACGACCAAGGAAGAAACCAAGTGCGCGCTGTGGAAGTGATCTGAGCCCAGTTCCCACCACCACGATGCCTGGCCATGCCAGGCATTTTTCTTGCATGAACACGGCGGCCCCAAGGCACGAGAAGCCTTGTCACAGGCTGTATTTTGTCGTCCCCCATAATGGGCCTGCCATCCGTAGAAAAGGAAATCCTATGTCCCAGACTCCCAATGCCGATTTCGACTCCCTTCTCCCGGGCCGCGCCACCTTGGCGGGCAGCACCCGCCGCAGTGCCCTGCAAATGGCGCTGGGCGTGGGCTACGCAGCGGCAGCCGTGCCGGTGATGGCGCAGACGGCCATCAAGACGCCCGATGCCGGGCTGACGGCTGGCACCATCCAGTACACGGTCGATGGCTTCCAGGTCAGCGCCTACCGCGCAGCACCCGCCGGCAAGACCAACCTGCCGGTGGTGCTGGTGATCCAGGAAATCTTTGGCGTGCACGACTACATCGCCGACACCTGCCGGCGCCTCGCCCAGCTGGGCTACCTGGCGATTGCGCCCGAACTGTTCGCGCGCCAGGGCGATCCGCGCAAGTACACCGAGATCAGCCAGCTGCAAAGCGAGCTGGTCAGCAAGGTGCCCGATGCCCAGGTCATCAAGGACCTGGACGCCGTGCTGGCCTGGGCCAAGGACAACGGTGGCGACACCAGCCGCGCCGGCATCACCGGTTTTTGCTGGGGCGGGCGCATCACCTGGCTGTATGCCGCGACCGGCAAGGTCAAGGCCGGTGTCGCCTGGTATGGCCGCCTGCAAGGCGCTGCCAGCGACCTGCAGCCCAAGCACCCCATCGACCTCAGCAGCGCACTCAAGGCGCCGGTGCTGGGCCTCTATGGCGGCAAGGACCAGGGCATTCCGCTGGAATCAGTCGACGCGATGAAACAAAGCCTGCAGCAGGCTGGCGCTGCCGGCAATGCCGCTGCGGCGGCCTCCAGCTTCCATGTCTATGCTGACGCGGGCCACGCCTTCCATGCCGACTACCGCCCCAGCTACCGCAAGGATGCGGCCGAGGACGGCTGGAAGCGCATGCAGGACTGGTTCAGGACGCATGGCGTGATCTAAAGTCTGGTCAGCAGCTCAGCAAGACAAAACCCCTGCCAGCGCGGCATGTGCTGGCAGGGGTTTTTGCGTTGTACCGCAGCCCGTCGTGGGCTTTAGTTCGAGGGGTTGTCGCGCCAGAACAGGTCCCAGGGGTCCATTTCCTTGCCGTCGGGGAAGCGGCACAAGGTGTTCTTGCCCTTGGGCGTATTGAGGATGGCGCCGCCCATCTGCACACAGTAGGCCGATGCGGGGCTGCGCGGGCCGGCATAGACGGTGGCGCGTGTGAAAGCCTCCTTCTCTTCAGGGTCATGCAGCGGCTTCAGGCCCGAAGTACTGGTGCAAGCGGCCAGGGCGGACATGGCCACCAGGGCTGCCACGCTTTTGTACAGAATCGTTAGAGAGGTCATCACAAAGCCATTCGTTGTCCAGCCTGCATTATCCCAAAGCGGGCGAACCGCTGCCATGGCCGCCCTCCTGCTCCAGCAACTCGCCTACACGCTGGCGCAGCTGCTCGGCCGAGCATTCGGCGGCCGGGCTGGCGGCGCCGATGCGCAAGCTCACGCGGTTGAAGACGCCACGGCGGAACGGCCGGGTCATTGCGCCCTTGGGTTCGATACGGCTGAAGAACGAGCCCCAGAGGTTGGACAGGGCCATGGGCACGACGGGCACATCCAGCCCATCGGCACGCGCCTGCTCCAGGATCTTCATCACGCCGCCCTTGAATGCCTGCAGCTCGCCATCGCGGGTGATGCCCCCCTCCGGGAAGATAGCGAGCAGATCCCCTTCGCGCAGCACCTCCGCGGCGCGTGCAAAGGCGGCCTCGTAGACGGCAGGGTCTTCGCTGCGGGGCGCCACCGGAATGGCCTTGCACAGGCGGAACAACCAACCCAGCAACGGTGTGCGGAAGATGCGGTAGTCCATCACAAAGTAAATCGGGCGCGGGCTGGCGGCCATCATCAGGATGGGGTCGACAAAGCTGACATGGTTGCAGGTCAGCAGCGCCGGCCCGCTGGTGGGAATGTGGTGGGCACCCTGCACCCGAAAGCGGTAGACCAGGTTGGTGACCAGCCAGGCAATGCAGCGCAGCAGGTATTCGGGCACCAGCAGGAAGATGTAGGTGGCGACGATGGCATTGGCAATGCCGGTGAACAGGAAGATCTGCGGCACGGTAAATCCCGCCCCCAGCAAGGCACCGGCGATGACCGAGCTGGCGATCATGAACAGCGCATTGAGAATATTGTTGGCCGCAATGATGCGGGCGCGGTGCGTGGGCTGGCTGCGCAGCTGGATCAGCGCATACATGGGCACGCTGTACAGCCCGGCAAACAGCGACAGCAAGGCCAGATCGGCCATCACGCGCCAGTGCGCCGGCTGGCTGATGAAGGCCAGCGCCGTCCAGGCCTGGGCTGGCTGCGCCAGCCCGCGCGATGCAAAGTACAGGTCAATCGCAAACACGCTCATGCCGATGGTGCCGATGGGCACCAGGCCAATCTCCACCTGGCGGCGCGAGAGCACCTCGCACAGCAGCGAGCCCAGGCCGATGCCGATGGAAAACACCACCAGCAGCAGCGAGGCCACATGCTCATTGCCATGCAGCACCTCCTTGGCAAAGCTGGGGAACTGGCTCAGGAACACCGCACCGAAGAACCACATCCAGCTGATACCCAGCAGCGAGCGGAACACGACCACATTGCCATGGGCCAGCTTCAGGTTGCGCCAGGTTTCGCTCACCGGGTTCCAGTTGATGCGCAAGCCCGGGTCGGTGGCCGGTACCACCGGCACGCCCTGGGCCGTCAAACGCCCCACCACGGCCAAGCCAAAGCAGGCCACCGCGACCGAGGCATGGCCGATATCGGGCAGCGCCACCAGCAGGCCACCCACCACATTGCCCAGCAAGATGGCGACAAAGGTGCCCATCTCGACCATACCATTGCCGCCGGTCAGCTCATCGTCGCGCAGCACCTGGGGCAGGTAGGCAAACTTGACGGGCCCGAACAACGTGGAATGCAGGCCCATCAAAAACACACAGCCCAGCAGCAGCGCCGGGCTTTCGAGCCAGAAGCCCAGGCCGGCGATCAGCATCACGCCAATCTCCAGGTCCTTGACGAAGCGGATCATGCGGTGCTTTTCATACTTGTCGGTCAGCTG
This sequence comes from Comamonas sp. B21-038, assembly GCF_022387135.1. Lineage (GTDB taxonomy): Bacteria > Pseudomonadota > Gammaproteobacteria > Burkholderiales > Burkholderiaceae_C > Comamonas > Comamonas sediminis. Next base: position 5,051,271 of record NZ_CP092462.1, on the reverse strand, counting down.
ACCCGAGGTGGCGGAGAACAGCAGAAACGGCAGGATGAACAGTGCGCCGATCACCAGGCCCGCCATCGCTGGCGGCATCCAGGCCACCTGCAGCTGGTAGGTCACCATCACCGTGAACGCGAACTTGAACAGGTTGTCGTTGGCAGCCCCGGCAAACTGGGTCCAGAAGAACGGGGCAAAGCGGCGCTGGCCCAGCAACGCAAACTGGTTGGGATGGTCTGGCGCCTCAGCGGCGGGCACAGACGGGGCATGTGGACGGTTCATGGAACAAGCATCTCCTGGCGGATCTAGGGCGGTAGGGGTGGTCGGTACCGGGCATTCAGCGCAAACGCCCTGCCCCCAACGCGCCGCCCCCGATTGTGCCTGCGGACGCGCTGTTTGCGTGCGCCCGGTGGCGCAGTTGCTGCAAGCTGCGCAGCAGCGGCAGCACCGCCAGCGCTGCCGCCAGGTGCTTGAGCGCATGGCCGGCCACCAGATGGCCGCTGCCTGCCCAGACGGCGGCATCACCCAGTTCGAACAACTTGGCCAGCGCATACCAGGCCACAACGGCCGCCAGGGGCCAGCGCATCAGGTGCTCGGCCTGCGGGCTGCGCTGCTGCCACACGGCGAGTACCACCAGCAGCACCATGCCCGCGCCTTGCAACACGGCCCAGGGCAGCAGCTGTCCCGTCTGCAACCAGATCCACAGCGCCAGTGGCCCGCCCAGCAGCACGCACAGCGCCGTCAGCCAGGCAGCGCGGGCGTTGAGCAGCGACTGCAGCGCCAGGCCCAGGACACCGGCAAATACCGGCACCATGCCCATGCGGTCCCAAAAAACGCGCAGATCACCCGGCAGCAGGTGGTAGTAGGTCGAACCCGCAGCCGTGAGCACCAGGCCGCCGAAGACCAGCAGCAGCCAGGGTGTCGCCCCTTCGGAGCGCAGCGTCTGTGCAGGTGTTGTGAAGGTCGCCAGCAAGCCCCAGACACCGACCAGCAGAAACGGCAGATTGCTCAGCACATCAGCTGCATTGGCCAGGCCCAGCAGCCCGCGCTGGTCGGCAAAGTCATGGTAGTGGGCCGCCTGTGGCACATAGGGCCCCAGGCAGGCCAAGGCCAGCATCGCGGCATAGAAGGCGTAGAGCGCGCATTCCGCAGCCAGGCTGCGGGGGCTTGGGGGGTGGGTGGTATCAGTCATGGCCTGCACTGTGCCGCCGGGGCGCCAGAGCGTCTCGGAATGCTGGCGCGATCCCCTATGATGGCACCCAAAGTATGACAGGACGATACCCATGAGCACCACCGCCGATCTGGTACTGGCATTGAAGAAAGAGCTGAAAGCCGCGCAGATGACCTATGCCGACCTGGCCGAGGCGCTGGGCATGGCGGAGTCCAGCGTCAAGCGGATGCTGGCCAAGGGTGACATGCCGCTGTCGCGCATCGATGCCATCTGCCACGTGCTGCGCCTGGATTTTGCCGACCTGGCGCGCCGTGTGGCCGACAACCAGCCGTTGATCAAGGAGCTGACGCAGCAGCAGGAGCAAGCGGTGGTGGCCGACAAGAAGCTGCTGCTGATGGCCATCTGCGTGCTCAGCCAGTGGACCCTGGAGCAGGTGCTGACCACCTACCGTTTGAGCGAGGCCGAGGGCATCAAGTACCTGGCGCAGCTCGACCGCATCGGCATCATCGAGCTGCGCCCGATGAACCGCTACCGGCTCAAGCTGGCCAAGACCTTTCGCTGGCGCCCGCATGGCCCGGTGATGGAGTACTTCCGCGAGAACGCCGTGCACGACTATTTCTCGGGTACCTTCGACAAATCGGGCGAGGGTTTGATGCTCGTGCATGGCGCCATCAGCCGCACCCTGGCACCGGCCTTCTTGGAGCGCCTGCAGCGTGTGGCCCAGGACTTTGCCCAGCAGCACCTGACCGACCAGCGCCTGCCCGAGAAGGAGCGCGAGGGCTATACCCTGCTGCTGGCCATGCGCAGCTGGGAGCTGTCGGTGTTCACCGAGATGCGCCGCCTGCAGCCGGGGGGCAACCGCTAAGAACCAGCCCTCTCGAACGCATGCCGCTGGCAATCCCACCCGGCTGCGCCGAGACTGCAGGCAGCTGCTAGGCCGCCTGGGTAAACAGCATCAGTGCACCGGCATAGCGGTGCAGCTGCTGACCGGCAATCTCGCCCTGGCTGAAGAAACCTACCAGCGGGATGTCCCCCAGCACATGGTGGATCAGTTCCAGCTCGGCACCGGGCGCGCCGAAATAGGGGCTTGCCCGCTCCGCACAGCTGATGTAGACCGCACCGGCAATGCTGCGGCCGGCCCCGACCCCGGCCCCGGCCCCGGCATCACCCAGCATGCTGTCGCCCAACGGCAGGCCGGTCTGTGCCTCGGCGGGCGCCAGCGATTCCCGCAGCTCGGCACACATGCGCAGCAGATCGGCGCGGGCGGCCGACAGGTTGCGCTGGCAAAAGCACAGGTACTGCTGGGGCTGGGCCGGCTCTGGCAGCACAATGCCCCGGCTGGCCATGTCCACGCCCACCAATGGCACCACGCGCGCCTCGGGGCCCAACTGGCCGGCGTGCACCGCCGATTCGGGTGCATGCGCCTCCAGCGCCGCATGGATATGGCGCAATGTGCGGGTGGCCCGCTCGGGGTCCGTATCCAGCCGTACCGGCATCAGCTCTTCCAGCACATCCAGCGCCGGCCGGCCGTCGAGGGCCAGCACCACATGGCCCTGCATCGCAGTGATGCGCATGCGCGTGCCCATCACCTGGCAGCCCTGGGTCAGCTCCTGCACCACACCGGCTTCCGCAGAAAAGGCCATGCCCGACAGCCCGCCGCGCAGCACGCCACTGTGGCTGGGGCCCAAAGCCTTGCTCCACGCCAGCTGCAGCGGCGCCACCGCCCCGGAGCTGAGGCCACCGAGCACACTGCCGGCGCGGGTACGGGCCGCCAACTCTTCGAGCAGCTCGGCAAAATCAGGCAGATCGGCATCGGCATGCAGCAATGCACGCTCCCAGGGGGATGTGGACGCCACCGGCAGCGGTGCAATGCCGGAAAACAGGCGGTAGGAATGGGCAGGCAGCTCCAGCAGCATGACCGACAGCGCCGGCTCGTTCAGGTATTCCGCATGCGAAGCCATCACGCCCGTACCCACCGCGCCGCTCCAGTCGCCAATCTGCGGGAACTCATCCTGCAAAGCCTCCAGCAGTTGCGGCGCATGGCGCGCATAGGCATCGGTGAAATACACCAAGCCGAGATTGGGCGCGCTGGCATAACCCGCCTGGGCCATGCGTCCGCGCAGTTGCGCCACCACCAGCGCCACGGCCATCCGCCAGTCGGGATGGGTCACATGGCCATAGGGAAAAAGCTTTGTGCCTGCCATTGTCAAAAAACCTGCTGCTGCGGGACTGCCAGCCCAGTCCGGCACTCAAAAATCACGATCGCTCAAAAGGGGAGCCCGACTCAGCGCTGGCCGGGAGCCGAGGGCTTGCGAGAGCCAGCCTGACGCGGCGCGGCCTGACGCGGCCCGGCTTGACCTGAGGCGGCGGGGCGGGAACCACGGTTGCCGGCACCGGCACCGGCGCCTTTGGTTGATGCCGCCTTGCGCGCCATTGGCTGCTTGTCGGTGTTGTTCTGTGCACTGCGCGGGCTACTCTCGGGCTTGCGGGCAGATGGCTTGGCAGCGTTTGCATCGCCTGCAGAAGCGGCACTGCGTTTGGCCGCACTCTGCCGGCCCATCGCGGCTTGGGCCGCAGTCTTGCCCGCTTCCGCCATCCCTTCTGCCGTGCTGCGCACGGCCTCTGCTGCCGAGGCCGCTGCCTGCTGGGTGCTGGCGGCATGCGCCATCGCCTGCTCGGTGACATCCTGCACGGCCTGCTGCGCGATATGCTGGAACTGCTGTGTCAGCGCGCCCCACCATTGCATCGGGTCGGTCACTGGAGAGGCTTTGGCTTGCCCGGCTTGTTCCGGCGGTTCTGTGGCAGCCTCAGGTGCCGGCGAGGCTGCGGACGCTGCGGGCGGCGGTGTCGAGGCCGCTGCAGGGGCGGGGCTGGGGGCTGCCGGGGGCTTCGCAGCCGCCTGGGGCGCGGCAGTCTCGGCCGCGTTTTGCGCCTGCGCTGCCGCGTTTTGGGCAAACTGCTGCCAGCTTTGCACCATCGTGCTGGCCCAGTTCTCCACTGGCACATTCATCGTCTGCAGCGCCGACAAAGTCATTTTCTGCACTTCCATCGCCTGGATGGTGGCCTCCAGCGCCCGCTGGTTTTGCTCCAGCCAGAACAGCACGGTCTTGAGCTCCTGGATGCGTTTTTCCAGATCCGGCACGCTCATCGTCGGCGCCACCCATTCCTGCCATTGCGCAAAGGCCGCAGCAGGCTTGGACGTGCTGCCTGCCGCAAGCTTTTGCAGAAAATCGAAACCAGGGGCGAAAGGGTTGAAAGTCTGGGCGGCGTCCTGCATGGTGGTGTCTCCAGTGGTGGGGGCCGTTGGCCGCGCGAGCAATGCCACGGTGTATGCTGCACAGCTTAGCGGATTGTGCAGGCCCTGCCTATGTGATAAATCGCATGCAGCGGCGTACGATCCCTCTTGCAACCCGCCTTTTGAGCCCGCCACCATGCAGAGCCTTTTCCATCTCGCCTTCCATGTGCACGACCTGGATGCTGCACGCCACTTCTACCGCGACACGCTCGGCTGCGCCGAGGGCCGCAGCACCGACAGCTGGGTGGATTTTGATTTCTTTGGCCACCAGATCTCCTGCCACCTGGGCAAACCTTTCGAGACCAGCAATACTGGCTTGGTGGGCAACCACAAGGTACCCATGCCGCATTTTGGCCTGGTGCTGAAACTGGAGGACTGGAAGCAGCTGGCCGAGCGCCTGCGCGCTGCCAACACCCGCTTTGTGCTGGAGCCCCAGGTGCGCTTTGAAGGTGAGCCCGGCGAGCAGTGGACGATGTTCTTCTATGACCCCAGCGGCAACCCGATCGAGGTCAAAGGCTTTCGCTCGCTGGAGCAGTTGTACGCGCATTGATCGCGCGCGGCCGGCCCCGCCAAAGGCCCTCGAAGGCGGAGCAGGTGCTGTCTCCGCCCGGCCGCTGGGCCGATACCGCGCCCATTTCGCGCCCATCCCGCGCTGTTTAAGCCCAACACCAGTGAAGCGGACACAAAAAAGCCAGCTCGAAAGCTGGCTTTTGGTGTTCTGGTTGCGCGAGAAGGATTTGAACCTCCGACCTTTGGGTTATGAGCCCAACGAGCTACCAGACTGCTCCATCGCGCACCGCAATTATAGCGCGACTTTGGGGCTGCATTTTGGCGGAGCGCGCTTTTAGCGCATATTTTTCGCGCTTCGACTTTTATAGCAATCTTGGCTGGCTCGAACCCGCAGCCATCGGGGGCCGCCTTGCAGGCTGGCCCGGCTGCTCCAGCAGGGCTGTGCCCGCCACCCGGCCACAAAAAAGCCAGCTCGAAAGCTGGCTTTTGGTGTTCTGGTTGCGCGAGAAGGATTTGAACCTCCGACCTTTGGGTTATGAGCCCAACGAGCTACCAGACTGCTCCATCGCGCACTAGCATTATAGCGCGGGTTTTCCTTAATACGAAGCGCTTTGTCATCATTTGGAAAACTATTTGTGCAATCTGGCCTGGGGAGGGGTGTGGCAACGGCGGCCAAGGCCTCGCGAGCATAGAAAAAGCCCACCGAAGTGGGCTTTCTCAATGTGAACCTGCAGAGGGCTTATTCAGCTGCGGCATCACCGGCTTCTTCAGCGCGGTCCACCAGTTCAACATAGGCCATAGGCGCGTTGTCGCCCACGCGGAAACCCATCTTCAGGATACGGGTGTAGCCGCCAGGACGGTTGGCCGAGCGAGGACCCAGCACATTGAACAGCTTGGTCACGCTGTCGCGGCTGCGCAGACGGTCGAATGCCAGACGGCGGTTGGCAACGGTGTCCACCTTGGCCAGCGTGATCATGGGCTCGATCACCTTGCGCAGTTCCTTGGCTTTAGGAACGGTGGTCTTGATGGCTTCGTGCTCGATGAGCGAATTCATCATGTTTTGCAGCATCGCCTTACGGTGAGACGAGGTGCGGTTCAGTTTGCGGAGGCCGTGTCCGTGACGCATGGTGCTTTTCCTTTTAGATTGGTTCAATCAAACAGCCGTATCAGGTACTGTTCGACGCACTACGATTGAGCTCCCCCACCATTGGGAGAGCTCTCCATTATAACTTAACGCTTTTCCAAACCGGCTGGTGGCCAGTTTTCAAGCTTCATACCCAGGGTCAGACCACGGGAAGCCAGAACTTCCTTGATCTCGTTGAGCGACTTGCGACCCAGATTCGGGGTCTTGAGCAACTCATTTTCGGTGCGCTGGATCAGGTCACCGATGTAGTAGATGTTTTCGGCCTTCAGGCAGTTGGCAGAACGCACGGTCAACTCCAGCTCGTCCACAGGACGCAGCAGGATCGGGTCGAACGTGGCGTTGTTGCGCGCCTGGCCGCCTGGCTGGTCGAACACATCCAATGCGCCGCCTTCGAGCTGCGCAAACACGGCGAGCTGTTCCACCAGGATCTTGGCCGACGAGCGCACTGCATCTTCTGCAGCGATGGCGCCGTTGGTTTCGATCTCGAGAACCAGCTTGTCCAGATCGGTACGCTGCTCCACACGGGCGGATTCGACCGTGTAGCTGACGCGCTTGATCGGCGAGAACGATGCGTCCAGCACAATGCGGCCGATCGACTTGGTCGACTCGTCACCGTAGCGGCGCACGTTACCGGGCACATAGCCACGGCCTTTTTCCACCTTGATCTGCATGTCCAGCTTGCCGCCTTGCGACAGGTTGGCGATGACATGATCAGGGTTGATGATTTCTACATCGTGAGGCGTCTGAATGTCAGCTGCCGTCACTACGCCTTCGCCATCCTTGCGCAGGCTCAGCGTCACTTCGTCACGGTTGTGGAGCTTGAACACCACGCCCTTGAGGTTCAGCAAGATGTTGACCACATCTTCCTGGACGCCGTCGATAGACGAGTACTCGTGCAGCACACCTGCAATGGTCACTTCCGTCGCTGCATAACCCACCATCGAGGACAGCAGAACACGACGCAGCGCATTGCCCAGCGTGTGCCCGTAGCCGCGTTCAAACGGCTCCAGCTCTACCTTGGCGCGATTGTGGCCCAGCTGTTCTACGTTAATTGTCTTGGGTTTCAGCAAATTGGTCTGCATGCAAACTTCCTCTCAATACCCCCGGCTCGTTACACCGGTAAGGCTGGTGAAGCACCAGAACCGCGATGCCTCGCGGTTCTGGGACGGATACACTTTCGCAGTCGAAAACGACCGGGAAATTAACGAGAATACAATTCGACGATCAGCGATTCGTTGATGTCAGCACCGAATTCATCGCGGTCTGGAGACTTCTTGAAGACGCCTTCAGCCTTGTCAGCCGACACGTCCACCCAAGCGGGGAAACCCACTTGACCGGCCAGTTGCAGCGACTCAACGATACGGGCTTGCTTCTTCGACTTTTCGCGCACAGCAACCACGTCGCCTTCCTTCACGGAGTACGAAGGGATGTTGACGGATTGGCCGTTCACGGTGATGGCCTTGTGGGACACCAGCTGACGCGCTTCGGAGCGGGTCGAGCCAAAGCCCATGCGGTACACCACGTTGTCCAGACGGCTTTCCAGCAGGCTCAGCAGGTTCGCGCCGGTGTTGCCACGGCGACGATCGGCTTCAGCGAAGTAGCGGCGGAATTGCTTCTCCAGCACACCGTAGGTGCGCTTGACCTTTTGCTTTTCACGCAGTTGCAGACCGTAGTCCGAGGTACGCGTGCCGGAAGTACGGCCGTGTTGACCTGGCTTGGTGTCCAGCTTGACCTTGTCCGCGATCGAGCGACGTGCGCTCTTGAGGAACAGGTCTACGCCTTCGCGGCGGGAAAGTTTGCCCTTGGGGCCAATAAAACGTGCCACTTGAATATCCTTTTTTCAGCTACCGCAAAAATGCGGGAGCCGCCAGAGCACCATGCACTGGCGGCGGTGGGCTTATGGTGAGTTAGATGCGACGACGCTTTTGAGGGCGGCAGCCGTTGTGCGGGACTGGCGTCACGTCGGAGATCGACGTGATGCGGATGCCCAATGCACCCAGAGCACGCACCGAAGACTCGCGACCTGGGCCTGGGCCCTTGATCTCGACGTCCAGGTTCTTGATGCCCTGTTCCATGGCAGCACGGCCGGCCACTTCGGAAGCAACCTGGGCTGCGAAAGGCGTCGACTTGCGCGAGCCCTTGAAACCCTGGCCACCCGACGAAGCCCAAGACAGGGAATTGCCTTGGCGGTCGGTGATCGTGATGATGGTGTTGTTGAACGAAGCGTGAACGTGTGCAATGCCGTCAGAAATGTTCTTGCGAACTTTCTTACGTACACGTGCAGCTGCATTGTTCTGAGACTTAGCCATTGTGTACCTTCAATCTCTTTATTTCTTCAAAGCCGCTGCGCCTTTGCGCGGACCCTTGCGGGTACGGGCATTGGTGCGGGTACGCTGACCACGCATGGGCAGACCACGACGATGACGGAAACCGCGGTAGCAGCCGATGTCCATCAAACGCTTGATGTTCATCGTGGTTTCACGGCGCAGGTCACCTTCCAGGGTCAGGTGAGCGATGGCGTCGCGGATCTTTTCCAGATCAGCGTCCGAGAAATCCTTGACTTTCTTGGCGTAGTCGATACCAGCAGCTTCGCAGATCTTGCGAGCGGTGGTGCGACCGATGCCATAGATAGCGGTCAGGCCGATCTCCGCATGCTTGTGCGGAGGGATGTTAATACCAGCAATACGTGCCATTTGTGTCCTCTAATACTTTAGATTAACCTTGGCGCTGCTTATGGCGCTGGTCGGTGCAGATCACGCGTACGACACCCTTGCGACGGATGATCTTGCAGTTACGGCAAATCTTCTTTACCGAAGCTGAAACTCTCATTTCATTCTCCTAAAACTTCCATCCGCTCCAGTCTGTGACGGCATTTCAAATATTTAGCCCGAACAGACTGGAGGGCACACTTTCCTGTCGATCTCAGTTTTTGGCTGAGGCCTTGAAGTTCGCCTTCTTCAGAAGCGACTCATACTGCTGAGACATCATGTAATTCTGGACCTGGGACATGAAGTCCATGGTCACCACCACGATGATCAACAAGGAAGTGCCACCGAAATAGAACGGAACGTTGTACTTCAGGATCAAGAACTCTGGCAGCAGACACACGAAGGTGATGTAAACAGCACCCGCAAGCGTCAAACGCACCAAAATCTTATCAATATAACGTGCTGTCTGATCCCCTGGTCGAATCCCGGGAATAAAGGCACCACTCTTCTTCAGGTTATCGGCCGTCTCGCGGCTGTTGAAAACCAAGGCCGTATAGAAGAAGCAGAAAAAGATGATCGCTGCGGCATAGAACATCACATAGATCGGCTGACCGGGGGTCAACGTGCTAGCAATGTCCCTGAGCCAACGCATCGATTCGCCAGCGCTGAACCAGTTCACAACAGTGGCAGGCAGCAAGATGATCGACGAAGCGAAGATGGGAGGAATCACACCAGCCATGTTCAGCTTCAGTGGCAAGTGCGAAGACTGACCACCATACACCTTGTTTCCAACCTGACGGCGCGCATAGTTCACCAGGATCTTGCGCTGTCCACGCTCGACAAACACGACGAAGTACGTCACGGCTGCCACTACGAGAACAATGAAGATCGCGGCAATGATGCTCATCGCACCAGTACGCACCAATTCGAGCAATCCACCGATGGAGCTGGGGAGACCCGCAGCGATACCGGCGAAGATCAGGATCGAGATCCCGTTGCCCAAACCACGCTCGGTGATCTGTTCACCCAGCCACATCAGGAACATCGTACCGGCGGTCAGGCTGACCACAGCAGTAAGACGGAACCCGAAACCAGGGCTGAGGACCAAACCGGCAGTGCCTTCCAGTGCCACGGCAATGCCGAGCGACTGAAACAGCGCAAGCGCCAGGGCACCGTAACGGGTGTACTGGGTAATCTTGCGACGGCCGGCTTCGCCCTCTTTCTTCATCTGTTCGAATGTCGGGACGACGTAGGTCATCAATTGCATGATGATCGATGCCGAGATGTACGGCATGATCCCCAGTGCAAACACGGTGAAGCGCGAGAGCGCTCCGCCCGAGAACATGTTGAACAGGTTGAGGATGCCACCCTGTTGGCTATTGAACAGCTGCTGCAACTGGTTGGGATCGATACCAGGCACCGGAATGTGAGCTCCGATGCGGTAGACGATCAGCGCCAGCAACAGAAAAACCAAACGACGACGCAGATCGCCGTATTTACCGGTCTTTGCAATAGTTGCGGTGTTCGTAGCCACTGATGAATCTTTCAGAAAGGGTTAGGCGAGGCTACCGCCAGCAGCTTCGATCGCAGCCTTGGCACCAGCGGTGGCGCCAATGCCGTTCAGCTTGACAGCCTTGGACAGTGCACCGGTGTTGATCACCTTGACGACCTTGGCGCGTTGGCCAACCAGACCAGCTTGCTTGAGCACTGCCAGATCCACTTCCGCAGCACCCAGCAGCTCGAGAGCAGCCAGGGACACTTCGGCGTTGAACTTCAACGTGGTGGACTTGAAACCGCGCTTGGGCAGGCGACGCTGCAAAGGCATCTGACCGCCTTCGAAGCCTACCTTGTGGTAGCCGCCCGAACGCGACTTCTGACCCTTGTGACCACGGCCGGCGGTCTTACCCAGACCCGAACCGATACCGCGACCCACGCGACGCTTGGCGTGCTTGGCACCTGCTGCAGGCTTGATGCTATTGAGTTCCATCATCAATCCTTTCAGAGAACCTTCACCAGGTAGGCGATCTTGTTAATCATACCGCGCACTTCGGGGGTGTCCTTCAGTTCGCTGATGCTGTTCAGCTTGCGCAGACCCAGACCACGCACAGTGGCGCGGTGGTCTTGCTTGGTACCAATCGGGCTACGCACCAGTTGGACCTTCACAGTTTGTTGCGTTGTCATAGTGACTCCGATCAGACGAACAGGTCTTCAACCGACTTGCCACGCTTTGCAGCCACTTCCGCAGGGGTCGTGGAATTGTTCAAAGCGTCGAAAGTGGCGCGAACCATGTTGTAGGGATTCGACGAACCATGGCTCTTGGCCACGATGTCGGTGATGCCCAGAACTTCGAAAACGGCGCGCATGGGGCCGCCGGCAATGATACCGGTACCCTTGGGAGCAGGAGCCAACATCACGTTGGCAGCGCCATGGTGACCCATCACGGTGTGATGCAGGGTGCCGTTCTTCAGCGACACCTTGATCATGTTGCGACGGGCTTCTTCCATAGCCTTCTGCACGGCAGCAGGCACTTCCTTGGACTTGCCCTTGCCCATGCCAACGCGGCCGTCACCGTCGCCAACCACGGTCAGTGCAGCGAAGCCGAGAATACGACCACCCTTCACAACCTTGGTGACGCGGTTGACCGCGATCATTTTTTCGCGCAAACCGTCGTCACGACCTTCGTCTTGCACTTTGGGGGAAAATTTAGCCATTTCTATCCACTCCGCTTAGAACTGCAGGCCGGCTTCGCGGGCTGCATCAGCCAGAGCCTTGACGCGGCCGTGGTAGGCAAAACCTGCACGGTCGAATGCAACCTTCTCAACGCCAGCTGCCTTCGCCTTTTCAGCGATGCGCTTGCCGATGAGAGTAGCTGCGGCGGTGTTGCCACCCTTGCCAGCTGCGCCCAGGTTGCTGCGCACTTCGGCTTCTGCCGTAGATGCGGTTGCAATCACCTTGGTGCCGTCGCCGGAAATGATCGTGGCATAGATATGGAGGTTCGTACGGTTCACCGTCAAACGCGCAACGCCTTGGTTGGCAATGCGGATACGGGTTTGCAGGGAACGACGAAGACGCTGCTGTTTCTTGTTCAACATGATGCAGCTCCTTATTTCTTCTTAGTCTCTTTGATCGTGACCTTCTCATCCGCATAACGGATGCCCTTGCCCTTGTAAGGCTCGGGAGGACGAACGGCACGAATCTCGGCTGCCAGCTGACCAACGCGTTGGCGGTCAGCACCCTTGATCACCACTTCCGTAGGGGTAGGGGTGGCCACGGTGATACCAGCAGGCATTTCAAAGTTGACTGGGTGGGAATAACCAACGCTCAGGTTCAGCTTGCTGCCAGAAGCAGCGGCCTTGTAACCCACGCCGACGAGCGACAGCTTCTTCTCGAAGCCCTTGCTCACACCAACCACCATGTTGTTCACCAGCTGACGCATGGTGCCGCTCATGGCATTGGCTTCACGGGAGTCATTCACCGGCTCGAAAGCCAGCTTACCGTCGTTGTTGGAAACCTTGACCAGGGCGTTGGGGGTCAGCAGCAGCGTGCCGCCGGCGCCCTTGACGCTGATTTGGTCTTCCTTGATGGAGACATCCACACCTTGGGGGATGCTCACAGGCATTTTTGCTACACGGGACATGTCAGTATTTCTCCTTCAATGCCGCGTTAAGCCACATAGCAAAGCACTTCACCGCCGACACCGGCAGCGCGCGCTTTACGATCGGTCATCACACCCTTGGGCGTGGTCACGATTGCAACACCCAGACCGTTCTGGACTTGAGGAATTGCAGTGCAGCCCTTGTACACACGCAGGCCAGGACGGCTCACGCGCTCGATACGCTCGATCACTGGACGACCAGCGTAGTACTTCAAGGTAATTGCGAGTTCAGACTTGCCATCTTCGGTCTTCACTTCGAAGCCATCGATGTAACCCTCGTCCTTCAAAACCTGTGCAATGGCAACCTTCACTTTGGAGGAAGGAACCAGCACGGTGGCTTTGGACACCATTTGTGCGTTACGGATACGGGTCAGCAAGTCAGCGATTGGATCACTCATGCTCATGTTTAATCTCCTGACTGCTTACCAGCTGGCCTTGGTCACGCCAGGGATGGCGCCGACGAATGCCAGTTCACGAATCTTGGCGCGGCCCAGACCGAATTGACGGAAAGTGCCACGGGGACGACCCGTGATTTCGCAACGTGCACGTTGACGAGTGGGGTTTGCATTGCGAGGCAGCTTTTGCAGGCCCAGGCGGGCTGCATCACGCTCTTCGTCGGAACGCTTTGCGTCGCCGGCGATGGCCTTCAGTTCTGCATACTTGGCTGCGTACTTGGCAGCCAGCTTTTCACGCTTCAGTTCGCGTTGGATCAGTGCTTGTTTAGCCATGCATCACCTCAGTTCTTGAACGGGAAGCGGAAAGCCTGCAACAGTGCCTTGCACTCGTCGTCATTCTTCGCAGTCGTCGTAATGCTGATGTTGAGACCACGCAGTGCGTCGACTTTGTCGTACTCAATTTCAGGGAAGATGATTTGTTCTTTGACGCCGATGTTGTAGTTGCCACGGCCATCAAAGGCGCGGCCAGAAATACCACGGAAGTCACGCACGCGAGGCAGAGCCACGGTCACGAAACGGTCCAGGAATTCATACATCTGAACGCCACGCAGGGTCACCATGCAGCCGATAGCTTGGCCTTCGCGGATCTTGAAACCGGCGATAGCCTTCTTGGCCTTGGTCACCACAGGCTTCTGACCAGCAATCTTGGTCAGGTCAGCCACGGCGTTGTCCATCACCTTCTTGTCGGAAACGGCTTCGCTCACACCCATGTTCAGGGTGATCTTGGTCAGGCGAGGCACTTCCATCGAGGAGGTGTAGCCGAACTTCTTCATCAGTTCGGGAGCAATTTGCTCACGGTATTGTTTTTGCAGTCGTGCAACGTTTGCCATGTCTTACTCCTTAGGCTGCGATATCAGCGCCATTGGACTTGAACACGCGAACACGTGCGCCGTCGGCGTTCACCTTGATGCCCACGCGATCAGCCTTGCCGGTTGCCGCATTGAAGATAGCCACGTTGGATTGGTGGATAGGCATGGCCTTTTCCACGATACCGCCGTTGGTGCCCTTCATGGGGTTTGGCTTGACGTGCTTCTTCACCATGTTGATGCCTTCGATCACCAGGTGGGAGTCGTCCGCACGCAGCGTCACAACGCCACGCTTGCCCTTGTCACGGCCGGTCAGCACGATAACTTCGTCGCCCTTGCGAATCTTGTTCATAGTGCTATTCCTTTAGAGAACTTCGGGGGCCAGCGACACGATCTTCATGAACTTTTCGGTACGCAGTTCACGGGTCACGGGGCCAAAGATGCGGGTGCCGATAGGCTCCAGCTTGGCGTTGAGCAACACAGCGGCGTTGCCATCGAATTTGACGAGCGAACCGTCAGCACGGCGAATACCCTTTGCGGTACGCACCACCACAGCACTGTAAACCTCGCCTTTTTTGACGCGGCCACGTGGAGCAGCTTCTTTCACGCTCACCTTGATAATGTCACCAACGCTCGCATAGCGACGGTGCGAACCACCCAGCACTTTGATGCACTGGACAGACTTCGCGCCGGTATTGTCGGCAACCTCGAGTCGAGATTCTGTCTGGATCATTTCAATATTCCCAACTTGCACCAGCAGACCAGACAGCCCAATAAGAATTAATCTTCATGGACAGCCAAGCAGCCAGTCAGTCTTGGGCCCGTCGTCCACACCGCAACCATTTACGATGCTTCTCCTGGGCAGAAACCTCGCGCATTAAACGCGAAGCCCTCTATTCTGGCAGAGCTAGCACACTCCGTCAAGAGTGCGCAACCAAACCAGTGGTAAATTGGTATTTTTACGCCACTTTTTCGCCGGCGTACTGCTGCGCCAGCACCAGGAAGGCCGTCAGCGCCGTATCCGACCCCAATTCTTCCTGCAGAATGGCAGCCACGCGCGGTGCCAGCTTGGCCGCCAGGCGCGCATCCAGAAACAGCAACCGGCTGCGGCGGGCCAGCACGTCTTCCACCGTGCGCGCATATTCATAGCGTGCAGCAAAGCGCACCATCGCCTCGCTCAGGCCATTGGCCAGCCAGACATCGGCGCCTGGCAAGGCTGCAACGAATTCCGCCTCGCTGCCATAGGAATGCATGCCCTGGGCCATGTGCATGCTGTGCTGGGCGCGGCCCGACGCTGGCGTGCCGACCAGCGGCAGCTTGACCGTCACCCCACCGGGCTTGCGGGGCAGGCGCTGGGCATCAAAGCAGGCCTCCAGCACGTCTTCGGCCATCGCGCGGTACGTGGTCCACTTGCCGCCGGTCACCGTCACCATGCCGGACTTGCTGGTCAGCACCGTGTGCTCCCGGCTGATGCCCTTGGTGTTCTCGCCATCGTCATCCTGCGGCTTGACCAGCGGGCGCAGGCCGGCCCACATGCTGCGCACATCGGCCATGGTCGGCGCACGGCTGAGGTACTTGCCGGCTTCGCTGAGAATGAACTTCAGCTCTTCGTCAAACGGACGGGGTTCGCGCGCCAGGTCATGGCGCGGGGTGTCGGTCGTGCCCAGGATCACCTTGCCCAGCCACGGCACCGCGAACAGCACGCGCCCGTCAGCGGTCTTGGGCACCAGCAGCGCGTGGTCGGACGGCAGGAAATCCCGGTCCACCACCAGATGCACCCCTTGGCTGGGCGCCACCATGGGCTTGACGGGCTTGCCCATCAGCTCCGCATCCTGCTGGCGCAGGTGGTCGACCCAGGGCCCGGTGGCATTGACCACGCAGCGGGCGCGCACGGTATAGCGCTGGCCGGACTCCGCATCCTTGCAAATGACGCCGGCGACGCGGCCATCCTCCTGGATCAGCTCCGTCACCGGACAGTAGTTGACCAGCAAGGCCCCCTTGGCCGCAGCGGTGCGGGCCAACGCAAGGGCCAGGCGGGCATCGTCGAACTGGCCATCCCAGTATTTGACCCCGCCCTTGAGGCCCTTGTCCTGCACGGTCGGCAGCAGTCGGCGCGTGGCGCCTGCCGAGAGGAACTGGGTGGAGCCCAGGCCCGCCTTGCCTGCCAGCGCGTCATACATCTTGAGGCCGACGCCATAGAACGGCGTATCCAGCAGCTTGTACGAGGGCATCACAAAGGCCAGCGGCTGGGCGATATGCGGCGCATTGTTCAGCAAGGTGGTGCGCTCGTGCAGCGCCTCACGCACCAGCGCGATATTGCCCTGGGCCAGGTAACGCACGCCGCCATGCACCAGCTTGGTAGCCCGCGACGAGGTGCCCTTGGCGAAGTCCATCGCCTCGAGCAGCGCCACCTTGAAGCCGCGCGCAGCGGCATCCAGCGCCACCCCCAGGCCGGTGGCCCCTCCTCCGACCACCACCAGGTCAAACACCGGCGTGGCGCCCAGACGGGCCAGCAGATCGGTACGGTGAACGGACAGCGGTGCAGCAGCAGTGGACATGCGAAATTGAAATGTAGGTCTGAGAGTTGCCCCGCTCCTGAACCGGCCAGGCCTGGGGCAAGGTGCCAAAGCCTGGAAGCGGGATTCGCTTTTGCGCTTTTGTCTCTCAATTTTATTCGTTTTTGATCTTTTTTGTTCGTTATCGCCAAATTTGCTGGCGCGGAACGCCCGGATATCAGCGCTGCAGCTTGCCAGCGTGTCGTGCCAGCTTGATGACAAAACCTCGCGCCAGCCATGGGCTGCTGCGGTAGCTCCACACGGTGCAGGCGGCCGCCCTGCTGCCGAGCTGTTGCGTTTTGCACTATATTGGCGGGAGTTTTCGTTTTCATTCGTTTCGGATCCCGCCATGACGGAGCTCAACAACAGCAACCCCCGCCAACTGCTGCTCTTGCAGGAAGTGCAACGCCGCAGCGCGGCCACCGTCGAGGAGCTGGCCGCTTTCCTGGGGGTGACCTTGCAGACCGTGCGCCGCGATGTGCAGCGGCTGTCCGAGGCAGGGGTGCTCACCCGTTTTCATGGCGGCGTGCGCGTCCCCAACTCCACCACCGAGAACCTGGCCCACCAGCAGCGCGAAGCCCTCAACGCCGATGGCAAGACCCGCATTGCGCAGGCCGTCGCTGCCCAGGTGCCGCACAACTGTTCGCTGATCCTGAACATCGGCACCACCACCGAGGCCATTGCCCGCGCGCTGATGCAGCACCGGGGTCTGCGCATCATCACCAACAACCTCAATGTGGCAGCCACGCTCAGCAGCAACCCCGATTGCGAAGTCATCGTCGCCGGCGGCGTGGTGCGCGGCCGGGACCGGGGCATCATTGGCGAGGCGGCGGTGGACTTCATCCGCCAGTTCCGCGTGGACATCGCATTGATCGGCATATCCGGCATTGAATCCGATGGCAGCCTGCGCGACTATGACTTCCGCGAAGTGAAGGTAGCCCAGACCATCATGGACCAGGCACGCGAAGTCTGGATGGCCGCTGACCACAGCAAGTTTGGCCGCCCGGCAATGGTGGAAGTCGGCCCGCTGTCGCGCATCGACCGGCTGTTTACCGATGCGCCGCCGCCCGATCCCTTCCCCCGGCTGCTGCAGGAAGCCCATGTGCGCTGCACCGTCGCCTGACGGCCAGGCACCTTCCGCCGCATTTTGTTGAACTGACTGATCTACCGGCTCAGACCGGCTTTGAGACATGACCTATCTGCTCGCTCTGGACCAGGGCACCTCCAGCTCCCGCACCATTGTGTTTGATCGCCACGGCGCCATCGTGGCCCAGGCGCAGCGCGAGCTGCCGCAAATCTACCCGCGCCCCGGCCATGTGGAGCACGACCCGATGCAGATCTGGGGCACACAGCTGGCGACGGCGCAGGAAGCGCTGAAAACCGCAGGCATCAGCGCCAGCCAGGTGACCAGCCTGGGCATCACCAACCAGCGCGAGACCACCATCGTCTGGAACCGCAAGACCGGCCAGCCCATCCACAATGCCCTGGTCTGGCAGGACCGCCGCGCCGAGCCCGTCTGTGCCCAGCTGCGTGCCGATGGCCATGCCGAGCGCATCCAGCAAAAGACCGGCCTGCTGGTCGATGCCTATTTCTCGGGCACCAAGCTGCAGTGGCTGCTGGACCATGTACCGGGCGCCCGCGCCGCTGCCGAGCGTGGCGAGCTGGCTTTCGGCACAGTCGACACCTGGCTGGTCTGGCAGCTGACGCAGGGCCAGCGCCACGTCACCGACGTGAGCAATGCCAGCCGGACCATGCTCTTCAATGTGCACAGCAACACCTGGGACCAGGATCTGCTCGATCTGCTGAACATCCCGCGCTCGCTGATGCCCGAGGTGCAGCCCTCCGCCAGCCATTTTGGCGATACCGCCGCCCAGGTGCTGGGCGCTGCGATACACATCGGCGGCATGGCCGGTGACCAGCAAAGCGCGCTGTTCGGCCAGGCCTGCTTTGCGCCGGGCATGGCCAAGAACACCTATGGCACCGGCTGCTTCATGCTGATGCATACCGGCACCCAGTTCCACCCCTCGCGCAATGGCCTGCTGAGCACCAGCGCCGCGCAGACGGACCGCCAGCCCCAGTTCGCGCTCGAAGGCAGTGTCTTTGTCGGCGGCGCGGTCGTGCAATGGCTGCGCGATGGCCTGCGCGCGATCGAGCACAGCGGTCAGGTGCAACAGCTGGCCGAGAGCGTGCCTGACAGCGGCGGCGTGATGATGGTGCCCGCCTTTACCGGCCTGGGCGCCCCCTACTGGGATGCCGATGCCCGCGGCACCATCACCGGCCTGACCCGGGGCACCACGGTGGCCCATATTGCGCGGGCTGCGCTGGAATCCATTGCCTACCAAAGCGCGGCACTGCTGCAGGCGATGAGCCTGGATGCCGTCGCCAACGGCGGCCAGCCGGTGAGTGAGTTGCGGGTCGATGGAGGCGCCAGCGTCAACAACCTGCTGATGCAGTTCCAGGCCGATTTGCTGGGCATTCCGGTGGTACGCCCCGCCTGTGTGGAGACGACGGCCCTCGGCGCCGCCTACCTGGCAGGCCTGACCACCGGCATCTACCAGAACAGCGAAGAGCTGTCGGCGCTGTGGAAGGCCGAGCGCCGCTTCATGCCCACGCAGGACAAGGCGCGCGCCGATGCGCTGATGGCGCGCTGGGAGCAGGCAGTGCGCCAGACCACGGCACGATAAAGCCGCCGCGCTTCAAAACGACAACAGGGGCCGCAGCCCCTGTTTCTGTCTATGCCTTCAAGGCGTTGGCTCAGTCCTCATCGCCACGCAGCAAGGCGCGGTGGATCAGTGCACCAATCACGGCACCCACGATCGGGGCCAGCCAGAACAGCCACAGCTGCTCCAGTGCAATCGACGGGCCAAACAGCGCCGGGCCCGTGCTGCGCGCGGGGTTGACCGAGGTATTGGTGACCGGAATCGAGATCAGGTGGATCAAGGTCAGGCACAGGCCAATGCTCATGCCGGCAAAGCCCACGGCCGCCTTCTTCGTGGTCGAGCCCAGAATCACCAGCAGAAACACGGCCGTCAGCACCACTTCGGTCAGCAGCGCTGCCAGCATCGAGAACTTGCCTGGCGAGTGCTCACCAAAGCCATTGGTCGCCAGATCGGTCACCTGGGCACCTGCCTTGCCGCTGGCAATCAGGTACAGCAGGCCAGCGGCCACAATCGCGCCCAGCACCTGGGCAATGATGTAGCCCGGCAGGTCAGATGCCTTGAAGCGCCCGGCCACCGTCAGGCCCACCGAGACTGCTGGGTTGAAATGGCCGCCCGAAATCGGACCAAAGGCATAGGCACCCGTCAGCACCGTCAGACCAAAGGCCAGCGACACGCCCAGCAGGCCGATACCCACCTCGGGAAAGGCAGCGGCCAGCACGGCGCTGCCGCAACCACCAAACGTCAGCCAGAACGTACCCAGGCACTCCGCCGACCATTTCTGCAGGTTGGATGTCATTGTGTTTACCCCTTCATCAGTCAGACCCGCGGCATGCAACGCACACACATACAGGTCTCAGTAGCCGAGATGATAAGGAGCGAGTCGCGTTTGAAAATGTCAACAATTGCCGGTGCAACAGGCGCGCTACACTTGCAAAAAATGCTATGAAAATCAATATCCAAATACATTATTCGTTCGGTCTATTCAAGGCCCTGTCCCTCTCCGTTCTGGTGCTGTTGGTAGCGGGCTGCAAGACCTCTCCGGAACCCGCCCAGGCACCGCTCTCCCCCTCGATCCCGTCCCCCGGCGCCGCCTGCCACACCCCGGACCGCCCGGCCCTGCAACTGCTGGGCGAGCAGCGCTGGCCGCTGGATACGCTTTGGGCCGGCACGCAGGTCGGCGGCCTTTCGTCGATTGACTACCGTCCAGCCGATGACAGCTACTACCTGGTGAGCGACGACCGCTCGGCCAAGGACAGCGCCCGTTGGTACCGGGCCCGCATCCGCTATGACGCCAGTGGCCTGCAGCAGGTCAGCATCGTCGAGCAGCAGTACCTGCGCACGCCGGCGGGCGCGCCCTACCCCAGCAGCCGCACTGCCACGGCCGATAGGCCGGTGCCTGACCCCGAGGCACTGCGGCTGCTGCCCGGCGGGCGCAGTGTGGTCTGGAGCAGCGAAGGCGACTTTGCGCGGGGCTTTGGCCCCTCCTTGCAGCAAGCCGGGCTGGATGGCAGCTGGCAGCACACCTGGCCCCTGCCCGCACTGCTGCAAGGCCCGCTCCAGCCAGAGACGGGCCGGGGCCCGCGCAACAACATGACCTTGGAAGGCATTGCGATCAGCGAGGACCAGCACAGCCTGTGGCTATCGATGGAGGGCGCGTTGCGTCAGGACGGCCCGCTACCGCGCCGTGGCCAGATCGGCGGGCCGCTGCGCATCACCCAGTACGACCTGGCCAGCCAGCAGCCGATTCGGCAAATTGCCTACATCCCCGACGCGCTGCCCCAGGACAACCTGCTGCTGCCGCTCATTGCCATCAATGGCGTCAGCGAGATCCTGGCCGATGGGCCCGACCATTTGCTGGTACTGGAGCGCGCCTATGTGCTGGGAGCCGGTTTTTCCGCGCGCCTCTACCGCATCAACACCCAGGAGGCCAGCGACACCTTGGCGATCGATGCGCTACACGGCGCCGCATACACCCCTGCCCACAAAGAACTGCTGCTGGACTTTGCGCAGCTCGGGCTGCGAACGGTGGACAACCTCGAAGGCATGACCTGGGGGCCGCGCCTGGCCAGTGGCGAGCGGGTGCTGCTGCTGGTCAGCGACAACAACTTCAACCCGGCCCAGGTCACGCAGTTCCTGGCGCTGGTCGAAACACCGGCCTGCGCGGCCCCTGCGGGCAGCGCAAGCCAATCGCATCGCAATTGAAATTGATAGCAAAACCTGTGCGCCCCGCATGGCTTGCCATGCAACCGGTTTGAGCTTTGGGCAGGCCGCCGCTATAGTGGCAGCCACGCCAGCCGCGCTGGCTCTGCCCACCCTTTCTTTGCTTGCACCTGCCGCCATGTCCACTACCGATCTGTCCCAATTCCCCGCCATCGCCTTCATCGGCGGGGGCAACATGGCCAGCGCCATCATCGGCGGCCTGATTCGCCAGGGCCTGCCCAAAGACCGCATCCAGGTGGTCGAACCCTACGAACCCCAGCGCCAGACCCTGCAGCAGCAGTTTGGCATCACCGCGCTGCCGGCCGCCGACAGCAGCCTGGCGCAGGCCCAGGTGGTCGTCTGGGCCGTGAAGCCGCAAACCTTCGCCCAGGCAGCGGCCGCCGTCGCCAACCACAGCCGCCATGCGCTGCACCTGAGCGTGGCCGCCGGCATCCGCAGCGACAGCATTGCCCAGTGGCTGGGCAATGACCAGATCGTGCGCGCCATGCCCAACACCCCGGCCCTGGTCGGCCAGGGCATGACGGGGCTGTTTGCCCGCCCACAGGTCAGCGCCGCCCAGCAGCAGCTGGCCGAGCAGATCATCACCACTACAGGCCAGCTGGTCTGGGTTCAGCAGGAGTCGCAGCTCGATGCAGTCACGGCCCTGTCGGGTTCGGGCCCCGCCTACGTGTTCTATTTCCTCGAAGCCATGCAGCAAGCCGGCGTCGAGATGGGGCTGCCCGCCGAGCAGGCACTGCAGTTGGCGATTGGCACCTTCAGCGGCGCCTCCGCGCTGGCGGCGCAGTCGGGCGAAGCGCCAGCGGTGCTGCGTGAGCGCGTCACCAGCAAGGGCGGCACCACCTTTGCCGCGCTGGAGCATATGCGCGGCGCCGATATCGCCGCCCACTTCATCGGCGCGATGCACGCTGCCGAGCGCCGCGCCAAGGCGCTGGGCGATGAATTCGGCGGCTAGGCCAGCGCCGTAGCGCCTGCCCTCAGCGGGAGGCAGGCGCCGCCGTCCTGCGGCTGCAACTTTGCACAAATGCAATCACGCATTGCGTATATTTCACACAAAAGTCAAACGCAAAGCGTATAATTCGGCCGCATTCATTCCTCTGCATCGGAGCACGGCCCATGGACAGCCAACAGGATTTTCTTCGCGACGCAATGCGCCGTTTGAACTTGACGCGTGACGCCTTTGCCGAGCGCCTGGGCGTGCGCCGCCGCACCCTGGATACCTGGTTGCTGCCCGAGGCTTCTGGCGAAGCGCGCGCCATGCCCGATATGGCGCAGAAGTTCGTCTCCGAGATTCTGTACCGTGAAGCCGCAGGGCACGATGCCCAGAAACACCACCGTCCGCTGGCCGAGCGCATGTCTGCAGACGGCCGTCCGCAACTGCTGTCGGTGGCCCAGCTGGAGCGCGAAAGCCTCGAAGAGCTGTTCCGCATCGCCGATGTGATGCAACCCATTGCCCGCCGCCACAAGGTCTGCCGCGTGCTCGAAGGCGCCGTCATGGGCAGCCTGTTCTTTGAAGCCAGCACCCGCACCCGCGTGAGCTTTGGCGCCGCCTTCAGCCGCCTGGGCGGCTCGGTCTGCGATACCACCGGCTTTACCTTCTCGTCGATGGCCAAGGGCGAATCGATCTATGACACCAGCCGCGTGATGGCCGGCTATGTCGATGCGCTGGTCATCCGCCACCCCGAACAAGGCTCGGTGGCCGAATTTGCACGTGCGACGAATATCCCCGTCATCAACGCGGGCGACGGCCCCGGTGAGCACCCCAGCCAGGCGATCCTGGACATGTACACGATCCAGCGCGAGTTCTCCCGCCTGGGCAAGCTGATGGACGGCGCGCATATCGCCATGGTCGGCGACCTCAAATATGGCCGCACGGTGCACTCGCTGATCCGCCTGCTGTCGCTCTACAAGGGCATGAAGTTCACCCTGATCTCGCCCAGCTCGCTGGAGATGCCTGCCTACCTGATCGAGCTGGCCTCGACCAACGGCCATGTGGTGGAGGTTTCCACCTCGCTGCAGGACCTCAAGGGCGCCGACGTGGTCTATGCCACGCGCATCCAGAAAGAGCGCTTTGCCGGTGAGAACATCGAGGGCTACACGCCGGAGTTCCAGGTGCAGAAATCGCTGGTCGATGCCGTCTGCAAACCCGACACCATCATCATGCACCCGCTGCCGCGCGATGCCCGGGCCGGCGCCAATGATCTGTCGACCGATCTGAACCTGGACCCCCGCCTGGCCATCTTCCGCCAGACCGACAATGGCATCCCTGTGCGCATGGCTTTGTTTGCCGTTTTGATGGGTGTGGAGAACCAGATTGCCCGCAATTTGCGCGATGTCACCTGGCGCTCTCCGGCTTTTGTAGGCCCGGATGATGCAGTGTTTGACACTTTGGATTAAACTCTACCTTACACAACACCATGATTTGAGACATTTTTTCGAAGCAGTCCACCCTGCTTCGGAAAATTGAACGTTTTTTTCCTGCGACTCCAGTGTTAGCGGCCATCTATCGATGGCCGCTTTTTTGTCCGCGTTTCATTAGCAGCGCACCGAAATCCGGCTTGAAAACAGCCATCGTTCGGGCATGAAAAAAGGACTTGCAAGCAAGTCCTTGAGAGCGGGGCGGGGCGGCCCAGGGCCGCAAGGGCAGCTTGTGCTTAGCAGCTCATACCGATGCGGCGGCGAACCGCCGCCAGCAGACCCAGCAAGCCGCTCAGGCTCAGCAGACTCCACAGGCCCAAGGTAGGCACCGGCACAGCGCTGCCTACACCTGGGGTACCTGGGTCGACAGGAGTGCCTGGATCCACCGGCACATCGGCCAGCCAGCCGGCACCACCTGGATCCGCGATCTGGCCGTTGGCGACCATGTCGTCATCCCCATCCCCACCGTCTACGATCTGCACGGACAGCGTATTGCCGTTCACCGTCGATGGCAGGCTGTACCAATGTGGGGTCGTGTTGGCCTTGGTGGGACCGAACTTCCAGTACTTGGCATGGGCCGGCAGGGCCGATGGGTAACTGATGCGCATCGTGCCACTGCCACCCATGGCGCAGCCCGTGGCTGTCCACTGCAGAGCGCCGTAAGGCACGCTCAGGCCTTGGGGCAGCGCACCCAGCGATGCAGCAGCCACGGCCACGGGCGCCTGGGCCAGACGGCAGGCATCGGCACTGCTCCACCGCACTGCGGCACTGCCGCCACCGCCGGACGCTGGCAGCGCCACATCAAAGTTCTGCTCCGGCTCCGGACCCACCGGCGCGCCTTCCAGGTTCAGGCCCAGCACAATCGGATTGTGGTCGCTGGAGCGGTAGGCATCAGCCGCATAGAACGACGAGACCTGCGCGGCGCTCTTGAAGTTGGTGTTGTAGTCGAGGACCGGCGGCTCTTCTGCGTTGATCTGCCATTTCACCACCTGGCCCACCTGGCTGGCGAGCGCCGAGCTGACCAGCACATGGTCCAGCGATCCCCACAGGGTCTGGAAGCCGTAGGAATACTGGCCGGCGCCCAGCTTCTGGTAGCCATGGCTTTCCAGGAAGGAGATCGGCTCTTCCTTGGCATAGGCGTTGAAGTCGCCCATCAGCACGTTCTTGCCATTGCCCGCTTGCGTCGGGTTGCCCGCCAGCCAGGTTTGCAGTTGCTCGACGGCGCGCTTGCGCGACTGGTTGTTGGCCCCCTGGCCGTCACCGATGTCCGGGTCATTGACACTGCCCTTGGACTTCAGGTGGTTGACCACCACGGTGAACTGGTCCTTGCCGCCGCTCGCCAGCGTCTTCTCGAAGGTCTGGGCCAGCGGCACGCGGTTGCCATAGGTGGCATTGAAGGCATCGTACTGCGCCTCATCCGGCACCGCAGGCACGCCCACGGGATTGACACGGTCCTTGCGGTAGATGACAGCCACCGAGATGGCATCATGGCCAGCCGCCACGGCCGTCTTGGCGCCACCGGCATTGAAGGGGCCCTTCACATAGTCATAGACCTCGCTGCCATGCTTGGCGTTCAGGGCCCGGGTCAAGGTCGCCAGCGCGCTGGTCGTGTCAAAGCCATTGTTCTGGATTTCCATCAGCCCGTAGACATCGGCGTCCAGACCCAGCAGGTTGCTGACGATCTTGTCGGTCTGGCGGGTCAGCTCGGCCGCATTGTCGGCACCCCGGCCTTCCAGCGAATCGCCATAGGGGTTGTTGAACTTGGCCGTGCCCAGGGTGCTGAAGAAGTTCAGCACATTGGCCGAAGCAATCTTGACCGTCGGGCTGCCAATGGCCTGCTGGAGGTCGGCCACCGTCGGGCGCGCTGCACCGGTAAAGATGGGCTTTTGCAGCGGTTGCACGCGGTAGCTGGTCTGGTGTGCGCCAGCCGCCGTATCGATGAACTGGTCCAGAATGCCTTCGATCGCGGCGGTGCTGTCACCTGCCCGCAAGGTGTTGCCGGCACTCAGGTCCAGGCCGCCCCGGCCCAGCAAGGCGTCCGGGTTTTGCTTGCTGCTGCCATCGTCGAGAATGATTTGGCTGCGCTTGACGGTGTCCAGGTAGGCGGCGTTACCCGTCATGCTGGGCACATTCAGCTCGGTGTACTGCACCAGCTTGTCCTTGTCACTCAAGGTGACCATGCCATAGCGGCCGAGGTAGTAGTTGTCCGTCACCACCAGCGGGCCGGTGCTGCCGGTGATGCGTACACGCATGCCTTCGTAGCGTTCCCAGTTCGCATAGGCGGGCATCGGCAGGCTCAGCGCCACCACGGCAGGCAGCGCCTGCTTGGCGCCACCATAGAGCACGCTGAAGTTCAGGATGCTGCCGCCCAGCTGGGTCAAGCCCTTGTACTCGCTGACGGTGGCGGTCAGTTGCACAGCCTGGCCCACGCTGTCGGCACTGATGCCGGCAATGGGCGTGCTGCCGTAGTACACAAACACGGCCTCGGAGGTCTCGGCGTTGTGGTCGTCGTCTTCGGGCAGCGACTGGATGTAGAAACCGCTGAGGTCCGGAAGGTAGGCGGTCACGATGCCGCGCACCGTCACGCTCTGGCCCACCAGTGGCGAGGCGTCACCCGAACCCTGCACGGCCGAGATGGGGGTGGTGGCGACCGGTGCCAGGTTCTGCGCCAAGCCGGGCGAGCCGATATTGGCACCATTCGAGGGCTGGGCAAAGCCATCGAGCACACCGACCGCCGCAGCGGTGTAGCGCGGCTCTGCGGTGGACTTGCCATCCCAGACGGCGGACACGCCATTGCCCACGGTTGTGCCGGCATTGCGCACCGCAGCGCCCGCGTGGTCGCTGGTGGATACCGCTGTGCCGCTCGGGTTCTTCGCAGGCGCCACGGTGGAGCCATCGGTCGCCTTCAGCGCCTTGCTGCCATAGTTCATTGCCGCAGCCAGGTAGCCATTGGCGTCATACACCAGCACCGCATCGCCCTTGCCCAGGCCTTGGCCGGCCACCAGGATGACGGCAGTACTGGCCTGCAGACCCCAGGCCGTGCGGAAGGCTTCCGGCGTGGTCTCGTTCAGCACCACCAGACGCGCGCCTGCTGCCAGGCTGGTGCCCGCAGGGAAGGCGCTGGGCAGCGCGCCGCTGCTGTCGGTCCAGCCCCAGCCACTCAGGTCCACGGGGGTCGTGCCGTAGTTGAACAGCTCAAAGAAATCGCCGCCATCGGCGTTGGAGTTGACCTCGGAGACCAGCACCTTGGCGCTGGCTGCCACCGCGCTGCTGACGGTAAAGTCCAGCTTTTGCTCGGCCGCCAGTGCGTTGCCAGCCATGTCCAGCACCGCAGCGGCGGGCAGCACCAGGCTGTAGCGCTTGCCGGGTTGGTAGCCACCGCTGCGCGTAAAGCGCACTGCGCTGCCATCGATGGCCACTTGCGCATCGGTCATCGGCACGGTGGCGATCAGGTTGCCGTCTTCCAGCAGCGACAGGCTGCCGCTGCCGCGCTGCACCGTTTCGCTGAACTGCAGGCGCACCACGGCGGTCTTGCCGACGTCCACCGCGTTCTGCAACGGGCTGCTGCTTTGCAGCACGGGGGCGGTGGTGTCGGCAGCAGCGGGGCCACCGAGCTTGACGGTATTGCCCTGGAACTGCTGGTCCGCAAAAGGCAGGTCCTTGGACACCGAGCCCTTGCCAGGCCAGATGGTGTCGCCGTTGTCCTGCAGCAGCTGGACGGTCGTGCCCTTGGCCGTGCTGAGGGGGCTGACCAGGGTCTCGAAGCTGCCACCGGTGGCGCGCAGCAGGTTGTCCAGCACATTGTCCAGTGGCTGCACATCGGTGGTGCCCGGGCCGTTCCAGACAAAGAAGGCAAAGTTGGTGTTCACGGCCGCATCGGCCTTACCGGGCGGGCCCGCCAGAATCAGGAACTTGCCATCCTCGGTGCGCTGCATGTCGCGAATGCCGCGCCCGCCCAGGTTCAGCTCAATGGCGGCACCCAGCACCGGCGCGGTGCCCGCCACCATCGCAGCAGGGTTGGTGATCGGGATGACGAGCGCGCGGTTGCGCAGCTGCGCGCTGGCCAGCGGCGCACGGAAACCCAGCAGCAGCTGGCCGTCTGCGGTCGCCGCCATGCCTTCGATCGAGAAGCCGGCTGGCGACTCGGGCGGCACCTTGTCCGCCGACGAAGCCACGAAGCCGTAGTAGTTGGCACCCTTGCCATGGGCATTGCTGCTGTCCCAGGTGTTCAGCAAGCCCTCCAGACCGCCGTAAGACCCCTTGAAGCTGAATTCCGTCGTGGCGCCGGTGCCCGCCACATCGACGGCAAACAGGTGCTCGCGGTTGTCTGCCTCGCTGCCATCGGACTTGTTGCTGTGCGAGCCGGTGAAATACAAGGTGTTGCCAATGCGGGTGCCCGCCTCCAGGTCGAGCTCCTTGCTCAGCCCCAGCAGGCTGCCAAATTCCCATTCCTTGACCGCCACGCCGCCGCCGCGGGGGTAGACGCGCAGCACATTGCCTTCGTCATCGCCGACGACCATGTAGCGGTCGTCGAGCGCGACGGCGGCAGAGGCGTCCGAGCTGCCCGCCTGGGTCGCCGGCAGCGGGGTGAACATCGCCGTTTCGCCGGCACCTGGATCGATAACGGTCAGGGCCGCCGGTGCGGTGCCATTGCCCGTCCAGTTGGCGGCTTGGCTGATCGCAGCCAGCAGCTCGGCCGCCGTGCCCTCGATGGCGCCCTTGGTGCTGTCGTAGGCCACATTGTTTTGCTTGACCAGCGCAATGGCGGTACTGCCGTTGACCAGGCCAGGCGGCAACGCCGAGGTGTTGGAGTTGCTGGCATTGCTGTCCCAGCTGCCAGCGGTCACATTGTTCAGCGCGAACACGAACTGCGGTGCCGCTTCTGAGCCCTGGTAGACCAGCACACTGTCGCCGCCGGCGGCCAGATTGAAGCTGCCCGAGGCGCTGACCGTGCCATGGTTGGCCGCAGGCTTGGTGTCAGCCGCGCTGATCTTGACGACCGTACCGGCAGACAGCGCCTCCGTGGCCTGCCAGATCAGCACACCTTCACCGGTGCGAAACGCGCCCGCATTCGTCCAGCCATTGTCGGTGACGCGAATCTCGGTGCCCGCTTCGATATCGCGCAGAAACACCAGGCTGACAGAGTCCGGCGTGTCCGAGGCAAAGCCGACGACAGCGACGTCGCCGGCCGCCAGCGTGGTCTGGGCCGACGCGGGCAGCACGCTGGCCGCCAGCAGCAAGGCAGCTGCCAGTGACAGACCCTGGGACGCCCGCACGCTGGCGCGGCAGGCAGACGAAATGGAGCGAAGAGCAAACATGGCAGCAGTAGAGGGAGTGGCAAACAACCCCTCTTTGTCGCCGCTGGCGATGAAAGCTCCGTGTCAGAATCTGTAAGCGTTCCCAAAAACTGACACCGCCGCCACTGTCACAGCCCGGTCACAGCGCAAAGGCAAGCGCCACACCGGCAAACAGGCTCACGCCAATCCAGTGGCTTTTGCTGAACGCGGTAAAACAGCCTTCGCGCGTGCGCTGGCGGATGAGGCTGTAGTGCCACAGCATCTGCGCTGCAGCCGCAGCCACGCCCAGCCACCAGGGCCAGGCCAACTGCAGCGGCGCCAGCGCCAGCACTGTCAGAACCAGGCACACCCCAAAGAAAGCCATGATCGCGGCAACATCAAAACGGCCCAAGGTGATGGCCGAGGTCTTCATGCCGATCTTCAGATCGTCATCGCGGTCCACCATTGCGTACTCGGTGTCATAGGCCAGCACCATGCACATATTGGCCAGCCACAGCAGCCAGGCCATCATCGGCACCTGGCCCTGCACGGCGGCAAATGCAATCAGCACCCCAAAGTTGAACGCAATGCCCAAAAACGCCTGCGGCATCGCAAAAAAGCGCTTGGTAAAGGGGTAGAGGATGGTGAACAGCACGGCCGGTACCGACCAGGCCACCGCCTCCCAGCGCGTGGTCAGCACCAGCGCCAGCGACAGCAAGGCCAGAACCACGCCGACCATCGCCGCCTCGAACACCGAAATCTTGCCCGTCGTGATGGGGCGCTGCGCGGTGCGTTTGACATGGCGGTCGAACTTGCGGTCGGCAATGTCATTGATGCAGCAGCCGGCGCTGCGCATCAAAAAGGTACCCAGCACAAACACCAGCACCAGGTGCCAGCCCGGAAAGCCCCCGACGCCGCCCACAGCGCCACCAGGGTGGGCCAGACCAGCACCAGCCAGCCGGCAGGCCGGTTGAAGCGAATCAGATCCAGGTACAGCGCAAAGCGCTCGGACAGAGAGAGGGAGGGATGGGCAGCAGCTGACATGGCAGCAAGCATAGCGTCACAGCGCTACCCTGTGCCCTCTCTTTGTCAATTTGCGCGCCCGCCCCGCCCCAGCACCAGGGCCGCCAGTGCACACCAGGCCAGGCCCAGCAGCGCGCCGGCCAGCACATCGCTGGCAAAGTGCGCCTGCAGCAGGATGCGGCTGAGCGCAATGGTGGCGACCAGTCCCCCACAAAGCCAGGCGAGGACGCGGCGCGCAGCGGGCGAGAGCCGGCCGCGCAGCACCAGCCATAGCAGGCCATAGACAACGACGGCCCCAGAGGTGTGGCCGCTGGGGAAACTGGCACCCGACGTCAGCATCTCATGCAGCACCTCGGGGCGGGCGCGGTCCAGCAGATTCTTCAGCAGGCGTACCGCCAGGCCATTGAGGCCAATAAAGAACACCCAGGCCCACAAGGCCTGCCACCGCCCAGCCAGCGCCAACCCGCCCGCCACGAGCAGCACCAGGACCGCCAGCCAGCGTACATCGCCAGCAGCGGTCAGCACATGCAGCAGCTCGCGCCCCGGCGCCGAGACATGGTCTTGCGCCCATTGCTGGGCCGCTGCATCGGCGGCCAACAAGCGGGCATGGCCCGAATGCTCCGGGTAGACGACCACCCAGGCCAGCATCGCAAACAGCAGCAAGCAGCCGGCAGCCACAACCAACGGCACCCCCACAGGCTGCTTGGCGGCATACAGCACCGCCGTCTGCCTGCGCGGCAGCCAGCGCCAAACCACCGCGCCGGCCAGCAACCAGGCAAGCAGCAGCACCGGCATCCAGGCATCCAGCATGGCCAAGGCTTGAAAGACGATGCGCGATCCCCCAGCCAGGTCCCGGCTTTGCGCCAGCGCTTGTTCCGTACCCAAAAGCCCCAGGACGACCCAGCACAGACTCTGGCGGCACAGGTCCCGGCCCGCCGCCAACGGCGGCAGCCGCCGCAGCGGCAACAACACAGACAACACGTTCACAACACCCCAAAAAATACAAAACCCCATGCAGGCATGCCATGCATGGGGTCCAAAAAGAAACCTTGCAGCGAGACTTAGGCTTGCAGCATCGTCACGCCGGGCAGATTGCAGGCGAAGATCGCATTGCGCAATGCGGCGATGGCTTCGTAGCGGGTAAAGCTGCGACGCCATACCAGCACCACGCGGCGCTTCGGTGCTTCGTCGTTGATCTCGTCGGTCAGCGGGATGTAGCGGATGTGGGTCTCGTCCGACTTGCGGCGGCGCACACCCTTTTCCAGCGCATCCTTGGGCACCGACAGGCGGGGCACCAGGGTCACACCCATGCCGGCGGCCACCATGTGCTTGATGGTCTCGAGCGACGAGCCTTCAAAGGTGCGGCGGATGCCTTCGGTGTTGCTGGAGTAGCGGGCGAACTCGGGGCAGACTTCGAGCACATGGTCACGGAAGCAGTGGCCAGCGCCCAGCAGCAGCATGGTTTCGTTCTTCAGCTCGCTGGCCGAGATGCTGTCACGCGTGGCCAGCGGGTGCACGCTGGGCACGGCCGCAAAGAAGGGCTCGTCATACAGAGGGGCCATCGCCAGACCGGTATCGGGGAAAGGCTCGGCCACGATGGCGCAGTCGATCTCACCGGTACGCAACATCTCCAGCAGCTTGGCGGTCATGTTCTCGTTGATCATCAACGGCATCTGCGGCGTGCGCTCGATCGACTGGCGCACCAGCTCAGGCAGCAGATAGGGACCGATGGTATAGATCACACCCAGGGTCAGCACACCTGCCAGCGGGTCCTTGCCGCGCTTGGCAATTTCCTTGATCGCAGCGGCCTGGTCCAGCACGATTTGCGCCTGGCGCACGATCTGGTCACCCAGACTGGTGACCGACACTTCCGAGGCACTGCGTTCAAACAGCTTGACCTCGAGTTCTTCCTCCAGCTTTTTGATGGCGACAGACAAGGTAGGTTGCGACACGTAGCAGGCATCAGCGGCGCGGCCGAAATGCCTTTCACGGGCGACAGCAACAATATATTTGAGCTCTGTAAGTGTCATGTCAGTTTTTAGTGCGAATCGCGTATTGTGCATGGCCTGTGGACCACCTGGCTATAGCGCCAGAGGCCAAAGTGCCACACTGTGTTTCATCAGAACCGCAAGCTATGAGTTGTACTCTATTCCGAAGCACCATGGGTGCCAATGCGCGACTACAAAAATAGGATTAATCTATTATGCGTCAAATGCAAGCGCTCGCTCACCGGGAATGTAGGTAAATATGGATGCGAGCATTTACACAAAGCTACATAATTATCGACGCCTCACTCCGCTACCTCCCTGTTAAATAAGGCTTATTTGCCATTTGGGTGGCCGCAACAAGCTATAAATCTAGTTACAGAATGCGTTTTATATCCTCTATTTGAACAACACGATTAACATTCTGCGCAACAGCCATAGCACGAATCAATCGATATTTACCAAGATTTCGTATCATTTTTGCAACTTTTAAATCTTGTTTGCAATGCTGCCATGCAACGTGGCGGTGAGCTATGCGCTAGTTTTTCAGGCCTTGAGGTATTCCGCCTTGCCTCCCAGCCAGCGCAGCACATGGCTGGCAGCCAGGTCTGGCCATCGGTCCAGCATCGGCGGCGCCAACTCACGCGCCCATTCCAGTAGGTGCTTGTCGGCTTCCAGATCGGCAAATCGCAACAGCGCCGCACCCGACTGCCGCGCCCCCAGAAACTCGCCGGGCCCGCGAATTTCCAGATCGCGCCGGGCGATCTCGAAACCATCGGAGGTCTCGGCCATCGCCCGCAGCCGCTCCTTGGCCGTCTCGCCGAGCTTGCCGTTGTCACCTACCGCATACAGCAGCACACAAGCCGATGCTGCAGCGCCCCGCCCCACCCGGCCGCGCAACTGGTGCAGCTGGCTCAGGCCAAAACGTTCGGCATGCTCGATCACCATCAGGCTGGCATTGGGCACATCAACGCCCACTTCAATTACCGTGGTGGAGACCAGCACGCCCATCACCCCTTCGGTGAACAAGGCCATGACGGCCTTTTTCTCAGCCGTGGGCATGCGCGAGTGCAGAAGACCGACCATGACCCCGGGCAGCGCCTCGCTCAAGTCCGTATGGGTGGCCGTGGCGTTGGACAGATCCAGCGCCTCGCTCTCCTCGATCAGCGGACAGACCCAGTACACCTGGCGCCCCTGGGCGATCTGGTCGGCAATGCGCGAGACCACCTCATCGCGCCGGCTGTCACTGATGAGCTTGGTCACCCCCGGCGTGCGTCCCGGCGGCAACTCGTCGATGGTGGAGACATCCAGGTCGGCGTAGTAGCTCATCGCCAAGGTACGCGGGATCGGCGTGGCGCTCATCATCAGCATATGCGGCTCCATGCCGGTGGAGAGCAGCTTTTGCCGCAGCGCCAGGCGCTGGGCCACACCAAAGCGGTGCTGCTCATCGATGACGGCCAGCCCCAGCTGCTTGAACTGCACCTGGTCCTGGATGACCGCATGCGTGCCGACCACCAGCGCGGCCTCGCCACTCTCAACCAGCGCCAGCATCTCGGTGCGCTGCTTCTTCTTTTGCGCACCGGCCAGCCAGGCGACCTTGAGGCCGCGCGGCGCCAGCAACGGCTCCAGCCAGCCCACCAGCTTGGCAAAGTGCTGCTCGGCCAGAATTTCGGTCGGCGCCATCAGCGCGCACTGCCAGCCCGCATCAATGGCAATCACCGCCGACAGCGCCGCCACGATGGTCTTGCCCGAGCCCACATCGCCCTGCAGCAGGCGGTGCATCGGTATGTGGCGCCCCAGATCCCTGGCAATTTCCTCGCAGACCCGGCGCTGCGCCCCGGTCAGCGCAAAAGGCAGGGCGGCCAGAAACTGCTCTTGCAGGTTCAGGCTGCCGTCGGGATGGCGCTGCGCCGCCAGCGCGGGCGCGCGCAGGCTGTCGCGCTCGCGCTTGGCCGTCAGCTGCGACAGCTGCTGGGCCAGCAGCTCTTCGGCCTTGAGACGCTGCCAGGCCGGGTGGCTGTGGTCTTCCAAGGTGGCTACCGCGACATCGGGCGTGGGGTGGTGCAGAAACTGCAGCGCTTCGCGCAAGGTGTAGGCCCTGCCCAGGCCGCCCGCTCCCAGGTACCGGGCATAGGGCAGGTCCACGCCGGGTGGCAGGGTTTCGCTCAGATCAGCACGCTGCAAACCGCCGATCACCGCGCGGCGCAGATAGGGCTGGGGCAGCCCGGCGGTGGTGGGGTACACCGGCGTCAACGACTGGGGCAGCTCGCCACCTGCCAGCCGGAAGGCCGGGTGCAGCATTTGCCGCCCCCAGAAGCCGCCCTTGACCTCACCGCGAATGCGCAAGGTGTTGCCCACGGACAGGGTCTTCTGGTGGGAAGGGTAGAAACTGAAGAAGCGCAGTTCGCAGCCGTCTCCGTTGGCATCTTCGACCCGCACCACCAGTTGCCGGCGAGGCCGCAGCTGCACATCGGCAGACACCACGGTGGCTTCGATCTGCGCCACCTCGCCATCGCGCGCATTGCGCAGCGCAATGATGCGCGTCTCATCTTCATAGCGCAGCGGCAGATGCAGCGCCAGATCGATGTCGCGCGTCAGCCCCAGTTTGACCAGCGCTTGCTGGGCCGGGTTCTTGGCGGCTGTCTTTGCTGGCGCGGCGCCAGCGGCAGGGGCCGCGCCCGTTGCCGCCCCGCTCGCCTTGCGCGGGCGGCCAGGTTTGCGCCCCTTTGAGGGCATCGCATCATCAGCAGAAGAAGCAGGCGTGGCAGCAGACATGGAGGCAGTTTCAGCAATGCTGCATTCTGGCATGCTTTGCCGCACGACTGGTTAAAAAGACAGTGCCTGCCAAAACCTGTCCAGCCTCTCTACGCAGCCGCGCTGGAGTCCGCCGCATCAGCGCCGCACGCGGCGCCGGCGCAGATAGCGCTCCCAGAGCTCAAACAGCAGCTCGGACAGCAGTGCCAGCGCGGCTGCCGGCAACGCGCCCGCCAGCATCAGCGCGCTGTCGTTCAGCGCCAGACCGGTCACAATGCGCTCGCCCAGGCCTCCTGCGCCGATGAATGCGGCAATCGTCGCGGTGCCGATGCCAATGGCGCAGGCCGTGCGGATACCGGCGACCACGGTGGGCATTGCAATCGGCAGCTCCACCCAGCGCATGCGCTGGGGCCGGGTCATACCCAGCGCAGAGCCGGCGCTGCGCAAGCCCGGCGACACCTCGGCCAGGCCCGCACAGGTATTGCTCAGAATCGGCAGGATCGAATAGGCCGTCAGCGCCACCAGGGCCGGCAGCCGGCCGATCACGCCGAACCAGGCAATCAGCACCGCCAGCAGGGCGAGGGACGGAATCGTCTGCAGCACGCCGGCCGCGCCCAGTGCCAGCGCCCGCGAGCGAGGATGCGGAAAGAGCAGAATGCCGGCAGGCACTGCGATCAGCGCCGCCACACCGACGGAGACCAGCACCAGCGCCAGGTGCTGCGCAGTCAGCCGCCACAGGTCAGGCGCCACCAGGCGCGTCCACAGCCGCGCGCCCAAGCTCGGCTGGCCCGCTGCCTTCGCGTCCACTGCGGCCTTGCCATTGGTCTGCGCAGTCCCGCCTGCCAGAAATTGCTTGGCAATCTCGGCAAAGCCCCGGCCCTGCAGCTCGGCCTGGGCATTCATGCCAATCATTGCCGCTTCGCTGATGCGGCCCTGCAGCTGTTGCAAAGCGGCCCAGGCCACCGGTTTCTGTGTGGGCAGGTCCTGCCGGTAGAGCAGCAGTGCGTCATAGCGCGGAAAATAGGCCTGGTCATCCTCGAGCACCCACAGCCCCAGGTGGTCGATCTTGGCATCGGTGGTGTAGATGTCCATCACATCGATGTGCTGCTGGGTGATGGCCTCATAGGCCAGCCCATGGTCCAGCCCCTGGGGCTTGGCCTGCAGGTTGTAGCGCTTGGCCAGGCCGGGCCAGCCATCGCCCCGGCCGATGAACTCGTTCGACAGGCCAAAGCGCAGTTCGCTGTGGCGCGCCAGGTCGCTCAGGCTGCGAATGCCCAGCGCCTCGGCCTGCTGGCGGCGCATCGCCAGCGCATAGCCGTCGTTGAAGCCCAAGGGCACACCGACGGCCAGGCCCAACGGCGCCAGCGCCGCATTCAGCGATGCCAGATCGCTGCCCTGGGCATGTTTGGCAATCTCCAGCGCAATGGTGCCGCTGTATTCGGCATAGACATCGATCTGGCCGGATCGCAACGCTTCATAGACGATGGCCGTGTTGCCCAGGCCCTGGCGCACCTGGGTCTTGACCCCGGCGGCCTGTGCTTGCTGCGCCATGATCTCGGCCAGCACGTAGGATTCGGTGAAACGCTTGGAGCCCACGCGCAGGGTTTCCTCCTGCGCGGCCCCGGCAGCAGAGGCGGCCAAGAGGCCCAGAACCCAGACCAACGCGAAGCGCATCAAGTGGTGAAGACGTAGCATCGGGCCACTATAGCAACTGCGCTTCACAGGCACGTAGGAGGCGGCCCCCAACCGCGCCAAGCCCGCGCGGCCTGCTGCGCCTCTGCCACAGTGGCACAATCGCCCCCTTGTTTTGATCCCTGTGAGCTGCAGGTGTGTTCCGCCTGCATGAGCCAACGATGACTGCCTTCTCCGGTGCCCGCCGTACTTTTCAACTGAGCGATTTCGATTTCGAACTGCCCGAAGCACTGATTGCCCAACACCCGGCTGCCGAGCGCAGTGGCTCGCGCCTGCTGGATGCGCGGGAGCCACATCTGGCAGACCGCCGCTTCCACGAGCTCCCCGATCTGCTGCAAGCAGGCGACCTGTTGGTCTTCAACGACACCCAGGTGATCAAGGCACGCGTCTTTGGCGAAAAATCGAGCGGCGGCAAGATCGAGCTGCTGATCGAGCGCGTGCTGCAGGACAACGAAGTCGTCGCCCATATGAAGGTCAGCAAGAAGCCGGCCGTGGGCGGCGTGCTGCACATGGCCGGCGGCAGGAAGGCCGGTGGCTTTGATGCCACCTTGCTGGGCCGCTGGCCCAATGAGATGGGCGCGCTGTTTCGCCTGCGCCTGACAGGCCCCCAGGGGGAGTCACCGTGGGAGCTGATGCAGCAGCACGGCCACATCCCCCTGCCCCCCTATATTGAGCGCGAGCAGCAGACCGGCCAGGACCCCAACCAGGCAGAAGACGAGCAGCGCTACCAGACCGTGTTTGCCAAGAACCCCGGCGCCGTGGCGGCGCCGACCGCCGCGCTGCATTTTGACGAGAAGGTGCTGGCTGCGCTGGAGGCCAAGGGCGTGGAGCGCGCCAGCGTGACCTTGCATGTGGGTGCAGGCACGTTTCAGCCTGTCAAGACCGAGAACCTCAAAGACCACCAGATGCACAGCGAGTGGTACAACATCCCGCTGCCCACCCTGGCCGCGCTGGAGCGCTGCCGCCTGCGCGGCGGCCGGGTCATTGCGGTGGGCACCACCACCGTGCGCACGTTGGAATCCTGGGCCCGCACCGGCCAGCTCTCGGACGACACGAACATCTTCATCACCCCCGGCTTCCCATTCCGCGTGGTGGACATGCTGGTGACCAATTTCCACCTGCCCAAAAGCAGCCTGATGATGCTGGTCAGCGCCTTCGCCGGCTACGAGCACATCATGGGTCTGTACCAGCATGCCATCGCGCAGGGGTACCGCTTCTTCAGCTATGGAGATTCGATGCTGCTGCAGCGCCTGAAGGAGCCAGCCGCAGCCGATGCGGCGGCCGACCAGCCGACGGCCGCGTCCTGAGGCTTTCGCAGGTGCCGGCACTGCATAGTTGCTCGGGGCAATGGCAGCGCACAGGCAGGCGGCCGCACGCCGCCAGCCTCAGCCAACCAACCAGCGATCAGAAATAGTCGCAAAAGCGCCGGCCGCCCACCTCGTGCACCTGTACGGGAATTTCATACAGGTCGCTGAGGACCTCATCGCGCACCACCACCTCGGGCGGGCCTTCGCAGTACAGCGCGCCGGCCTTCATCGCGATGATGTGGTCGGCATAGCTGGCGGCAAAGTTGATGTCGTGCAGCACCACCACCACGGTCTTGCCGGCATCGCGCACTGCCTGGCGCAACAGCTTCATCATGCCCACGGCATGGGCCATGTCGAGGTTGTTGAGCGGCTCGTCAAACAGGATGTAGCGCGTGTTCTGGCACAGCACCATGGCGATATAGGCGCGCTGGCGCTGGCCGCCAGACAGTTCGTCGAGAAAGCGCTCGCTGAGCGGCTGGAGCTTCAAGTAGTTCAGCGCCGCATCCACCTGCACACGGTCCTCTTCGGTCAGCCTGCCCTTGGAATGCGGGAAGCGTCCAAAGGCCACCAGGTCGCGCACCGTCAGGCGCAGCGCACTTTGGTTGTCCTGGCGCAGGATCGCCATCACGCGCGCCAGCGCATCGCTGGCCGTGGTGGTGATGTCCTGGCCCTCGATGCGCACCGTGCCGGAGGTCATCGGCATCAGCCGGCTGATCAGGGACAGCGCCGTCGATTTGCCCGCGCCGTTGGGGCCGATGATGGCGGTCAGCCGGCCCTGGGGAATGCGCAGGCTCACGTCATGCAGCACCGTCGTGGTGCCGTGGGTCTTGCGCAGCTTGTGGGTTTCAATCATGGCTGGTCACCGCGCTCAGCTCTTGGCCTTGCGCACTAGAAGATAGATAAAGGTCAGTCCACCCAGGAACTCCACGACGATGGACAGCGAGGTGTTGAAGCCGAACAGGCGCTCCAGCACCATCTGGCCGCCCACCAGCAGCAAGCCCCCCAGCAGCACCGAGCCGGCCAGCGTGTAGCGGTGCTGGTGGCTGTGCATCAGCTGGTAGGCCATGTTGCTCACCAGCAGGCCGAAAAAGGTCACCGGCCCGACCAGCGCGGTCGAGATCGACACCAGAATGGCCACCACCACCAGCACGCCCATCACCGAGCGCTGGTAGTTCACCCCCAGGTTGATGGCCACCTCGCGCCCCAGCGCCAGCACATCGAGCAGATGGCGCTGGCGCCAGACCCAGACGCCCACCAGCGCAATAGCGGGCAGCGACAGCAGCAGCAACGGCAGCGAGACGGTGTTGAAGTTCGCGAACAAGCGGTCCTGCAGCACGGTGAACTCATTGGGGTCCATCACGCGCCAGACAAAGTTGTTGAGGCTGCGAAAAAAGATGCCCGCGACAATGCCCACCAGCAGCAACAGATGCAGGTTGCTGGCCTGGCCCCGGAACAGCCAGACAAACAGGCTCGTCGACAGCAGCACCATCAGCCCCACATTCATGCCAAAGCGCGACAGCTCAGGGATCTGCATCGCCGCCACCCCCAACGTAAAGGCCAGCACCGACTGGATCAGCTGAAACAGCGCATCGAACCCCATCACCGCCGGCGTCAGGATGCGGTTGTTGGTCACCGTCTGGAACAGCACGGTGGACACACCGATCGCAAAGGCCACCGTCCACATGGTTGCCAGCTTCTTGCCGCGCAACGGCAGCACAAAGCTCCACTCGGCCTGCACCTGGCTGGTCATGAAGTAAAGGCTGGCCAGCAGCGCCAGCGCCAGCAGCAGCCACAGGCGCCGCGCCGGTGTGCCCAGCCAGGAGACGGGTGCAGGTGCAGGCGCCGCTGCGGAGGGCGAGGTCGACAAAGTGTTCATCTCAGCCCCCCATGCGCTTGCGGCGCGACAGCAGCAGCGCCAGGAACATCGCACTGCCCAGCACCCCCATCACCGTACCAATGGGTATCTCGTACGGGGCGATCACCACGCGCCCGATCAGGTCGCAGGCCAGCGCCATCAAGGCCCCCGCCCAGGCCACCCACAGCACCGATTTGCGCACGTTGTCGCCCACCACCAGGCGCACCAGGTTGGGCACGATCAGCCCGACAAAGGGAATGATGCCGACGGTGACGATCACCGAGGCGGTGACGACCGCCACCACCAACACGCCCTGCGCCACCAGGCGCTTGTAGTTGAGCCCCAGGTTGGTGGCAAATTCCTGCCCCATGCCGGCCACCGTGAAGCGGTCGGCCGCCAGCATCGCCAGCACCGTGATGCCCAGCGACAGCCAGAGCATTTCATAGCGGCCCTGCACGATGGCCGAGAAATCGGCCGTCATCCAGGAGCGCGCCGCCTGCATCAGGTCAAAGCGGTAGGCGATGAACGTGGTGGCCGATTCGATCACGCCCGACAGCACCAGGCCGACCAGGGGCACGATCAGCGCCGAGCGCAGCCGTATGCGGCGGAGCACCCCCAAAAACAAGGCCGTGCCCGCCAATGCAAACACTGCCGCCAGGCCCATCTTGCCGAACACCGGCATATCGGGCCACCACAGGATGCCGATCAGCATGCCCATGCCCGCCGATTCGGCTGTGCCCATCGTCGTGGGCTCGACATAGTGGTTGCGCGCCAGCATCTGCATCAGCAGGCCGGCCACCGCCATCGCACTGCCGGCCAGCAGCAGCGCCAGGGTACGCGGCACGCGGCTGGCCACCAGCACCTGGGTGGCCAGGTCATCGTCGTTGTGGGAGAACAGGCGCAGCAAGGTCGTCACCGACACATCGCTGACGCCCACCAACAGGCTGACAAAGGCCAGCAGCGCCAGCAAGGCGATGGCCGGCAGCACAAAAGCCAGCGGGCGCAGCGCAAGGCCGCGCCTGCCGCCTGGCGCTTTCTCAATCATGGTCGTCATGCTGTGGCTCGCAACAGGGGCTGGCTCAGCAGCTCATTAAGCTTTGGAGAAGGCGTTGATCAGCTGCGTCACATCGTCATGCAGCGAGCCGGGGCTGGCATTGCCCAGCAGGTACCAGTTGGCCGAGTTCAGGTAGACGATCTGCTTTTTCTTGGCCGCCTTGGTGGCGTTGACCAGCGGGTTGTCCAGCAGCTTGGCGGCGGACGCGCCTTCGCGGCCAATGGCGGCATCGCGGTCCAGCACAAACAGCCAGTCCGGGTTGGTCTTGAGGATGAACTCGAACGAGATCGCCTGGCCATGGCCGGCCACCTTGATGTCCTTGTTGGCGGCCGGGATGCCATAGACATCGTGCAGCATGCCAAAGCGCGAGCCCGGGCCATAGGCGCTGAGCTTGCCGCCATTGGTCATCACCATCAGGCCGGTGCCCTTGTTGGCCGTCAGGCCCTTGAGCTTGTCGATATCGGCCTGCATCGCGGCCATCAGGGTCTGGGCCTGGGCTTCGTTGCCGACCATCTCGCCCAGGATCTTCAAATGCTTGAAGGCGCTGGCCACCGGCTGGGTGTTGTCCACCGTCAGGTCCAAGGTGGGCGCAATCTTGGCCAGTTCGGCCACCTTGGCCGCCGAGCGGCCCCCGGCCACGATCACATCGGGCTTGAGCCCCTTCACGACCTCGTAGTTGGGCTCGAACAGGCTGCCGATGCGGGTGTAGTCCTTGCTGGCGTACTGCTCCAGCACCGGTGGGAACTTCACCACCTCAGGCACGCCCTTGACCTCGGCGCCCAGCGCGCGCAGGCAGTCGAGTGCGGCCAGATCGAACACCAGGATGGTCTTGGGCTTGACGGGGATCTGCACCGTGCCGCCCGCTTGCTGCACCGCCAGGGTCTGCTGCGCCAGTGCGGAGCCTGCCGCCCAGGGCAGGGTCACCAGGGCACCCAGTTGCAGCAGCGACTGGCGGCGGTTGACGGTGGAGCGAGCAGAGCGCGACATGGAACATCCTTTGGTCGGAAAGCTGGCAGCCCCTGCATGCACCCGACCCAAGACCGTATCGCTACATTCTTCTTGTGCCCGCAGCGGAAGCCCCAGCGGTTGATGGAATGGAAACATCGCCTGATGGATGCCAGGCTGCAGCGCCCGAAGGCTTTACAGAGCTGACACATTTGCGAATCGTTCTCATTTGAATGGTAACACGCAGCTTTGTTCCCCTCGGTAGCAGGCGGGTACAAATCCGGAGGTGCCTCCAGCTGCCACCCGCCTGTCCCTGATCGGACAGCCGGGCAAAAAAACTGCAGCCGCTGCGCCACGCGGGGGCCTGCAAGCGGCTGCAGCTTTCTACAATGGAGCCACACCCCCGCCAGCCCTTCGACTCCGCAGGAGACCGGCCGCCGCAGGGTGACTTTGCCCGCGTGACTCCCCCGACAGCCCCTGACCCTGCCTTGGCCCTGCCCGCCAGAGGCCTGATGCATTCCCCTGCCCTTGCACCGGACAGCGCCAGCCGCATGCCCGCGGCTCCCAGCACCCCTGCTCCGCGCCGCCCCGGTCAAGGCTCGGCACTGACGGGTATTG
Organism: Comamonas sp. B21-038; assembly: GCF_022387135.1. GTDB lineage: Bacteria > Pseudomonadota > Gammaproteobacteria > Burkholderiales > Burkholderiaceae_C > Comamonas > Comamonas sediminis. The sequence continues at coordinate 5,009,186 of NZ_CP092462.1, read as the reverse complement.
TGCTGACGGTGCTGGCCTGTGCCTGCTTTTGCCTGCTCGATACCGGCTCCAAGTACGCGGGTGCGCTGTTGCCACTGCTGATGGCGCTGTGGCTGCGCTACATGCTGCAGTCGGTGTTCACCGTCGGCTGGGGCGTCTACCAGTACGGCGCAGGCGTGTTCCGCACCACGCATCCGCGGTTTCAGATGGCACGCGCCGCGCTGTTTTGCAGCAGCAATGCCTGCGCGATGATGAGCCTGCGCTACCTGCCGCTGGCCGAGTTCACCGCCGTCGTCGCGATGACGCCGCTGGCGATGACCCTGGTGGCGGCGCTCTGGCTCAAGCAGCCGGTCAGCCCGCTGCGCTGGGTGCTGGTGGCCATGGGCTTTCTGGGCACCGTGGTCATCATCCGCCCGGGCGGCGCCAATTTCAGCGGTGGCGCGCTGGTCTGGCCGCTGCTGCAGCTGGCGGCCAACACCGCCTACCAGATCGTCAGCAGCCAGATGGCCGGCAAGGAGCGGCCAGTGACCACGCAGATCTACACCAGCCTGCTGGCGCTGGTGCTAACCAGTGCCAGCCTGCCCTGGTTCTGGCAGATGCCCACGACCACGGCCCTGTGGCTGGCGGCGCTGGCGATGGGCGTGGGCAGCACCATTGGCCACCTGATGCTGCTCAAGGCCTATGAGCATGCCAAGCCCGCCACGATATCGCCGTTTCTCTACAGCCAGATCCCCTTTGCCGTGTTCTCGGGCTGGCTGCTCTATGGCCATATCCCCGACCACTGGGCCGTGCTCGGCATGGTCTCGATTGCGGTGGGTGGTGCGCTGAGCGCCTGGCTATCGGTGCGCGAATCGCGCTGACCGGGCCGCTCGCAGACAGACGAAAAAAAGCGCCACCGGCACACGTCCGGTGGCGCCCTGGGTGTGTTGGGTCGACCGGCGCGTCAGTAGGCGGCCGCCTGGCCATCCTTGCGCGGATCGGAGCCGGCCACATAGTGCCCGCCTTCACGCAAAATCAGCTGCGCACCGCCGAACGCAAACACGCCATGGCCTTCTTCAATGGTCACCTCATGGCCCAGCGCGCGCAATGCGGCAATCACCTGCGGGTCAAAACCCAGCTCGACGGAGACCTGGTTGCCACCCGTCACGCGCCAGCGCGGCGCGTCTGCAGCGGCTTGCGGGTTCTGGCCATAGCGCAACACGCGCACGGCCATCTGCAGATGGCCCTGGCTTTGCATCGGGCCGCCCATCACGCCAAAGGCCATCTGCGGCGTGCCATCGGCATGCATCGCAAACGCGGGGATGATGGTGTGCGAAGGGCGCTTGCCCGGCGCCACCTGGTTGGCGTGGCCCGCCTCGGTGGTGAAGCCGGCGCCCCGGTTCTGCAGGCTGATGCCGGTACCCGGCACGACCACGCCCGAGCCAAAACCCATGTAGTTGGACTGGATGAAGGACACCATCATGCCGCTCTCGTCGCAGGCCGCCAGGTAGACCGTGCCGCCCGGCTTGGGCGCGCCGTAGCGGGCAACCTGGGCCTTGCTGCGGTCGATCAGCTGGGCACGCTCGGCCAGGTAGGCGGGGTTCAGCAGGTCTTGCTGGGGGTGGACGCGCATGTGCTCGATATCGGCGTTGTACTGGGCCAGGTCGGCCAGCGCCAGCTTCATCGCCTCGATCTGCAGGTGCACGGTCTCGGCACTGTCGAGCGGCTGGTCGCCGATGCCGATCGCATCGAGCAGGCCCAGCGCGATCAGCGCGGCAATGCCCTGGCCATTGGGCGGAATCTCATGCACCACCGACTCGCCAAAAGGCTGGGCCACCGTGCCCACCCAGTCGCAGCGGTGGGCGGCCAGGTCCTCGGCCGTCATCACGCCGCCGTTGGCTTGGCTGTGGGCTGCCATCTTTTGCGCCAGTGCGCCCCGGTAAAAGGATTCGCCCAGGGTCTCGGCAATCTCTTCCAGGGTGCGGGCATGCGCCTCGCTTTGGAACCAGCTGCCCGCCTGCGGCGCCTGGCCCTCGGGGGCAAAGCATTCCTTGAAGCCGGGCTGGTCGCCCAGCTTGGCCAGGCCCAGCGCCCAGAGCTTGGCAATCGTCGGCGATACCGCAAAGCCATGGCGCGCATAGTCGATCGCCGGTTGCGCCACCTGCGCAAAAGGCAGCTTGCCAAAGCGCTTGGAGAGCTCCACCCAGCCCGAGACCGCACCGGGCACGGTGACCGCATTCCAGCCTTTTTCCGGGATGCCTCCGAGCTTGTCGAAGTACTCCGGCGTCCAGCCGGCCGGGGCGCGGCCCGAGGCGTTCAGACCATGCAACTCCTGGCCGTCCCAGACAATCGCGAAGGCATCGCTGCCAATGCCGCAGCCGGTGGGCTCCACCACCGTCAAGGTCATCGCCGCGGCCAGCGCCGCATCCACCGCATTGCCGCCCGCTTGCAGCATGCGCAGGCCCGCCTGCGCGGCCAGTGGTTGCGAGGTGCTCACCACATTGCGGCCCAGTACCGGCGAGCGCTGCGAGGCATAGGGCTGGGCCCAGTCTTTCACGGTAGTCATGTCTTGTCTTTCTGAATGCAATCGAGAGGGCAGCCGGGGCGGCAACGAACGCCCCGGTCTGGTGGTGGCAACGCTTATTCGAGCGTGATGTGGTTGTCCTGGATCACCTTGGCCCAGCGGGCGCTGTCGGCCTTCACCAGGTCCGCAAACTGCGCAGGCGTGCCGGGCTTGGCCACATCGGCGCCCAGCTTGGCCAGGCTGGCCACCACCTCGGGATTTTGCACGGTCTTGTTGAAGGCGGCATTGATCCTGGCGGTCAGCTCGGGCTTGAGGCCCGCAGGCGCGTAGACGCCAAACCAGGTCACCGATGCGTAGCCGGGCAGGCCGGATTCGGCCACCGTGGGCAGCTGGGGCGCCAACTGGGTGTGCTCGGCGCTGGTGACGGCCAGCGCACGCAGGCGGCCGCTGGCCACATGGGGCATGCCGGTGGGGATGGAGTCAAACAGCATATGCACCTGGCCGGTGGCCAGATCACTGATCGACTGCGCCGTGCCCTTGTAGGGCACATGGGTCAGGGTGATGCCCGCCTGGGCCGCAAAGGCCGCGGTGTTCAGGTGCACGATGGTGCCATTGCCGCTGGTGGCGTAGTTCAGCTTGCCGGGGTTGGCCTTGGCATAGCTGATCAGCTCCTGCACGGTCTTGACCGGCAGCGCGTTGGTGACCAGCAGCACGCTGGCGGCATCGGCCACATGGGCGATCGGCGTGAAGTCCTTGTCCGCACGGTAGGCCAGCTTGGGCATCAGATGCGGCGAGATCGCGTGGGTGCTGCTGGTGGTGAACAGCAGGGTATAGCCATCGGCCCCGGCCTTCGCGGCCTCGGCGGTACCGATGGTGCCGCCCGCACCCGGGCGGTTGTCGATCACCAGCGACTGGCCCAGCTCCTGTGACACCTTTTGCGCCACGACGCGGGCCACCAGATCGGTCGCGCCGCTGGGCGGGAAGGGCACGATGACACGGATCGCGCGTTCAGGCCATTGGCCGCCCTGCGCAGCAGCAAACGGGGACAGCATGGCGAGCGCCGTGCCGGCCACCAGGCCGGCGAGCAACGACCGGCGGCCTGGCATGCGAGAAAGAAGAGAAGGGGTAGTTGGCATGGTGGTGAGCGAGTTGCATAACATCTGCGAAGCACTCTGCGCTTGTGGCGCGGGCCAGAACAAACCGGTTCTTGTGCGCCCACAGCGGGTGTGCCATGCGCGCGGGGGCAAAGGCGCCTGCGTGAAGCCTTGCATATTAAAAGCCTGTGACAGCAGGCGCCACCACCGATTTGGCAAGGTAGGTTTGCCGATACGGCAATGGGTTTATGCTTATGCGATTCTTTTGCGCAATACCACCATGCCCCACCGCCCTCCCACGCATCTGCAGGACACCGCGCTGCGCTACTTCCATGAGGTGGTGCAGTGCGGCTCGGTCAGCGCCGCATCGCAGCGCCTGCATGTGGCCAGCTCGGCCGTCAGCCGCCAGATCAGCGGGCTGGAGGCCCAGCTGGGCACGGCACTGTTCGAGCGCCATGCGCGGGGCATGCAGCCCACGGCGGCCGGGCAGATCCTGGCCGAGCTGGCGCGCCGCATCAGCCTCGATGCCGAGCAGGCCGTCGATGCCATCCATGCGCTCGACAGCCTGCGCGCCGGCCTGGTGCGCATCGCCACCTCGGATGCCTTTGCCAATGAGCTGCTCCCCCAGGCCTGTGTGGCCTTCCAGCGCCGGCACCCGGGCCTGCGCTTTGAGGTGAGCATGGTGCCGACCTTGCAGGTCTCGGCCAAGCTGCTGGCCGGAGAGGCCGATATTGGCCTGCGTTTCAGCATGTCCCCGCTCAAGAACATTGCCGTGGTGCACCGCCAAAGCGCACCGGTGCTGGCCGTGTTGCCGCCCGGGCATGTGCTGGCGCGCCAGGCATCGCTCACGTTGGCCGAGCTGGCCCGGTATCCGCTGGCCCTACCGCCAGCCGAGACGGCGATCCGCCAGATGATCGACCTGGCCTGCAGCCGCCAGGGGCTGCAGCTGGACCCGGTGCTGACCACCAACCATGCCAAGACCTTGCTCCATTTTGTGGTGCATGGCGGCGGCGTCACCGTCTCCAGCGAAGTGGGGGTGCGCCATATGCTGGCAGCGGGCAGCCTGGTCGCGCGCCCCCTGACCGATGCCGGCCTGGACCTGCGCGATATCGAGGTGCAAACCCTGGCGGGCCGCCAGTTGCCTGCCGCGGCCCAGGCATTTTTGGCGCTGCTGGTGCAGGAGCTGCAGGCGATGCCGGGCCCGTGCTGAGCGCTGTCTTACAGACCCAGCTGCTTGCGGAACGCCTGCGCCTGGCTGAAATGCCCATTGCCGATGAACGGCACCGGCGGGCGCAGCGCTGACAACGGCGAGGGGTGGTTGCTGGTCAGCACCAGATGGCCCCGGTCCTGCGGGATCAGCGCACGCTTGCTTTGCGCATGGCTGCCCCAGAGCATGAAGACCACCGGCTTGTCCCCCTCGGCCACCTGGCGGATGATCGCATCGGTGAGCAGCTCCCAGCCCTTGCCGCTGTGGCTGGCGGCCTGGCCCTCTTCCACCGTCAGGCAGGTGTTGAGCAGCAATACGCCATGCGTGGCCCATTTGACCAGGCTGCCACCTGGATCGGGGAAAGGCGGGAACGGCACGCCCAGGTCGCGCTGCATCTCCTTGAAGATGTTCTGCAGCGACGGAGGCAGGCGCACCCCCGGGGCGACGGAAAAAGCCAGGCCCTCGGCCTGCCCGCGCCCGTGGTAAGGGTCTTGCCCGAGGATGACCACGCGCACGCTCTCGGGCGGGGTCAGGCGCAAGGCGCGCAAAGGCTCGGGCGGGAAGATCACCGCCCCGGCGTCCAGGCGCTGCTGCAGGTACTGCGACAGCTGCTGGCCCTTGGGGCTGTCAAAGAATTGGTCCACCGTGGCTTGCCAGCCGGCAGCCACCTGGTGGTCATGGAGCGCTTCAGATGTCAGTTGCATGCCCGCATTGTGCACGCTGCGCGGCGCCTCACAAGGCGCTGTGTGTAGGCGGCAAGGCGACCGGCAACAGAATCTGCACCGCAAAACCGGGCTCGGTATTGCGAAACTGCAATTGCCCGCCGTGCAGGCGCACCACCGCCTGCACCGACGCCAGCCCCAGCCCGGTGCCCGGCTGCTGCTGCTGGGCGCGGAAAAAGCGCTGGGACAGCTGGGCAAGATCGGCCTCCGCCACACCCAGGCCATCATCCTGTACCAGGATTTCCACGCAAGCAGCCGCATCGCCCGCCGCCGCCAGGCAGCGGGCCTGCAGCACGATGCGGGGCCCGACTCCGTCACGCGCGCCGTATTTGATCGCGTTCTCCACCACATTGGCCAGCGCACTGGCCAACAGGTTGGTGTCTCCCAGCGCCACACAGGGGCCGTGCAGGCCATCGGACGGGTCCCCGGGTAACTGCAGTGCCATGCTGCCACCCTCCTCCTGCACCACCGGCTCATACAGCTCATGCAGCTCCAGCAGCAGCGCCGCCACATCGACGGCAGCAAAAGCCTGGCGCAGCGCGCCACTTTCGACTTCCGCAATCGCCAGCAACTTGTCAAACACGACGCCCAGCTCCGCCACCTCCTCGGCGACCAGGCGCAGGGTGGCGCGCTGGTCGGCCTCCGGGGCCTGCTCGGCCGCGCGCAGGCGCAGCAGAATGCGCGTCATTGGCGTGCGCAGGTTGTGGGCAATGGTGTTGGAGACATGGCGCACGCCATCCATCACCTGCTGCAAGCGCTCCAGCATGCTGTTGATGTCGCGGCTCAGCAGCGCAAATTCGTCTTTCTCCTGACTTTGCACCGGAATGCGTTGCGCCAGATCACCGGCGGCCACCCGCGCCATGGTGCTGCGGATGCCCAACGCGCGCGCATCGACCAGGCGGCGAAAGCTGATCGCCCCGACCACCGCCATCAGCAGCGCCACCAGCACCACCAGGCTGCTGGCCCGCGCAAACAGGTCCTCGATGCTGACCTGGGTCCGCATGTCGCTGCCCACCACCAGGTAGTTGCCATCGGGCAGCAACACCGCCTGCACGCGCCCGACCACGTTGCGCCCCATGCGCTGCACCGTGAGTTCGCGCATGCCCAGCTGCGTCAGCCGGCGCGCGGGCACGATGTCGGCGTTGCCAATGATGGTGTGGCCCTCGGGGGTCAGCAGCAGAATGATTTCGGTATCGGTGTTGATGCCATCGCGCATCAGGTGATCGATCTGCTCATGCAGTGCACTGACGCCGTGCATTGCCGCATAGTCCTGCAGCCGCTTGAGCTGCGTGGTGGCGTACTGGTCCAGCCGGTTGCGCAGCACGCCCACGATCTGCAGGTAGAACACCGCCAGCACGACCGCCACGGTGAACACCAGCATGCAGCCATAGCTCAGCGCCAGGCGAAAAGCCAGCGACCGCCAGGGCAGCACCCGCGCCATTACAGTCCCTGCGCCAGCAGGTCATGCGGGTCGGTGGTCAGGCAGTAGCCCACCCCCCGCACGGTATGGATCAGCGCAAGCGCATGCCCCTTGTCCACCTTCGCGCGCAGGCGGCTGATATGCACGTCGATCACATTGGTCTGCGGGTCAAAATGGAAGTCCCACACCGATTCAAGCAGCATGGTGCGCGTGACAATCTGCCCGGCATGCTGCATCAGATAGGCCAGCAGCCTAAACTCGCGCGGCTGCAGCTGCAAGGCCTGGCCGCCACGCTCGGCATTGCGCGTCATCAGGTTGATGCGCAAATCTGCCACGAGCATCTCACGCGGCTTGTCGACCGTTTGCAAGCGGCGCGTCAACGCCTCGATGCGCGCCACCAGTTCGGAAAACGCAAACGGCTTGGACAGGTAATCGTCCCCGCCAGCCTTCAGGCCCCGCACCCGCTCGTCGATAGAGGACAGCGCGCTGAGCACGAGCACCGGCGTGTGCTTGCCCATGGCCCGCAAGGCCTGCACGATCTTGAGGCCGTCAAAGTCGTCGGGCAGCATGCGGTCCAGCACGATCGCATCCCAGTCCTGCCCCACGGCCAGCGCCAGCCCACGCAGGCCGTCATGGCAGACGCTGACCTGCGCACCTTGCTGGCGCAGGCCGTCCGCCATGAAGCCCGCATTCAGCGGGTCATCTTCAATGATCAGATAACGGTGGTTGGACAAGCTGCAGGCGACTCCCATGGCTGAAACTATACCTGTGACAGCAGGCCCCAGCGATGCATGTGCACCCACAGCGCCTGCGATGCAACAGACGGGCTCAGGGCTGCACCTGCGGCATGTTGCCGCTCGCCACCCGCAGCCGCCACTGGGCATCCAGCATGTCCTTGACCAGATCGAGGTGGTCCATGCGGCGCTCGCGCAAGGTATCCAGCACGTCGATAAGTTCCAGCACATTGCTCTTGCCCAGCTGGTAGGAATCCTGGGCCATGCGCCGCAGCTGATCGAGCTGCGACAGCGCATCCGACTCGAAGGCCGCCAGCGCATCGTTGGCCATGCGCAGCTGCTGCAGGCTGCGCCACAGTTCTGCCTGCGCTGCGACCTCGGCGGCCTCCTGCTTGTACTGCGCCTGCATCTCGTCCGCACGGGCCTTGTCAATCGCGCCCTGCTTGCGGTCAAACAGCGGAATATCCACCGACACGCCAACGATGCCATAGCGGCCATCCTGCCGGTGGTTGACGCGGGTGTAGCTCAGCGAAGGCGTGGGAATGGCTTCGCGCTGCTGCAGCGCAATCTGCTGGCGCGACTGCTCCAGGTCGGCCGCCGCGGCCTTCAATGCCGGCAGGCGGCTGCGTGCCTGTTCCCACAGTGCTTCACTGCTGGCATAGGCCGCCAGGTCCATTGGCTTGAGCGAGCCTATGGCCACCGGCTCCCAGCGTGGCAGCGAGGCCAGTGCGGCCATCTTGCTGGCCGCATCTTTCAGCGCGGCCTCTGCCTTGCGGATCTGCACATCCATCTGCGCGACCTGCAGCACAATGCGGGCGCCGTCGTACTGGCTGCGCGCGCCTGCCTCGATCTGGCCCTTGACGATCCGGGCCGCGCCCATCAGATCATCGCGGGCGGCCTGCCACAGCGCCAGCCGCCGCTGCGCCACCAGTACCTCGTTGAAGGCCGTGGCGCCCTCGCTGAGCGCATCCTGCACGCTGGCCTCCAACTGCGCTGCGGCCACATCCTCGGCCTGGCGTGCGGTTTTCACGCGCTGGCTCAACTGGCCAAAAATCGGCAGCGGTTGCTGGATGCCCAGGTCCTTTTCCTGCCGCTGCCGGCTGGCCGATACGGTGGGGTTGGGCCAGGTGCCCGCCGTCGTGGTGTCGGCCCGGGCTGCGGCCATGCGCGTGCGCTCGGCCTTGATGCGCGCGCTGTTGCGCGCTAGCAGTTGCAGGTACTCGTTCAGGCTGACCGAGGCGGGCGCAGCCTGCACCCCCACCGGGGTCGGCTGTCCATCGGCAACGGTGGGCAGCTGGGCAGTGGCCATGCCGCCGGACAGGGCCAGCAGCAGCGCCAGGCACAGGGCTCGTGGCAGGGGTTTAGAGGGCCGAACGCTCATCTTCTTCTTCCTGGGTCATCATGGTTTTGGGGCCCAGCGCGGCGTACAGCACCGGCAGCAGCACCAGGGCGATCAGCGGCAGCACCATCATGCCGCCCACAATCACCGACGCAAAAGGGCGTTGGGTTTCACTGCCCACACCGGTAGACATGGCCATGGGCAGCAGGCCCAGCAGCGCCAGCAGAGCCACCAGAATGACCGAACGCATGCGCTCGGCCGCACCCTCCACCAACGCGGGCAACAGTGCCACACCAGCGCGGCGGCGCTCCTCCACACTGGACAGCACCAGCAAGCCCACCAAGGCCACCTGGCCCAGCAGCGCAATAAAGCCGATGGCCGCACTGATCGACAGCTCGATATGCGTCACATGCAAGGCCACGACGCCGCCCACCATCGCAAACGGCGCGCAGAGCATGATCACGCCCGCGCTGCGCGCCCGCCCCAGTGCACCGAACAGCAGCGCATACACGATCAGCAGCGACAGCGGCACCACCACCTTCAGGCGCGCGGCAGCGCGCTGCTGGTTTTCCCATTCGCCGCCCCAGACGGCGGTGTAGCCTTCGGGCATCTTCACGTTCTGGGAGAACGCCGCCAGCGTGTCCTTCACCACCGAGCCGATGTCCCGCCCTTCCACGTTGAACTTCAGTGCCATGTAGCGTGCATTGCCTTCGCGGAAGATGGAGGAGTTGCCGATGGCCACCTGCACGTCCGCCAGCGCATGCAACGGGAACGACTGGCCCTTGGGTGTGGGAATGGCGATGTCGCGGATACGGGCCTCGTCCATGCGGTTCACATAAGGCAGGCGCACACGCACGGGCACCGGGTACTGCCCTTCCCAGAGCGTGGTGACGATATCGCCGGCCAAGGCCATCTCCAGCGTCTTTTGCGCGGTATCCATATCGATGCCATGGCGCGCCAGCGCATCGCGGTTGAAGGTGACATGGACCTGCGGCGCCGGCGCATCGCGGTACAGGCCCAGGTCGACCACACCGGCAATCGGCTGCACCACCTCCAGGGTCTTTTGCAGCAGCGCGCGCAGTTGCGGAATTTCCGGCCCGAAGACCTTGAGCACCACCTGGCCACGCGCACCCGAGCTCGACTCCTCGACGCTGTCGCGGATCGGCTGGGCAAAGTTGAAGGCCACGCCAGGTATCTCGCGCAGGCTCTCGCGCATCTGCTCGATCAGCTGCGGCTTGGTCAGGCCCGGGGTCCATTGCCCATGGGGTTTGAGGCGCACCAGCACCTTGGCCAGGTTCAGGGTTTCGTTGTCGGTGCCCGATTCGGGACGCCCCTGCTCCGAGATGACCGAGACCACCTCCGGGTACTGGCCCAGGCGCATGCGCACATCGCGCAGCACTTCCTGGCCCTTTTCCAGCGATATGGATGCCGGCATTTCCACCAGCACATAGGCATCGCCCTCGTCGAGCTCCGGCAGAAACTCCGTGCCCAGCCAGCGCCCCGAGTATCCGGCCACGGCCAGGACCACCACGGCCACCAGCGCCACCAGCCAGCGCGCACGCGCCGACTGCAGCACCTGGCCCACCCAGCGCTCATAGCCGTGCTGCGCCTGCTCGAACAGCCTGGGCTCCTCCACCATCACATGCCTGGGCTTGAGCAGCAGGGCGCAGAGCGCAGGCACCAGGCCCATCGCAAACACCAGCGCCCCCAGCAGCGCGAAGGTATAGGTCATCGCCAGCGGGCGGAAGATGCGGCCTTCGATGCTCTGCAGCGAGAACACCGGGATCAGCGCCGCAATCACGATCGCCATCGCAAACAGAGTGGGCTTAGCCACCGCCACGGCTGAATCGATGATGATGTGACGCATGTCGGCCTGGGTTTGCGGCTTGCGCTGGCGGGCGTTGCGGATGATGTTCTCGGCCAGCACCACCGCGCCATCGACCATGATGCCGAAGTCGATGGCCCCCATCGAGATGAGGTTGGCAGGCATGCCCAGCCAGTGCAGCCCGATGAAGGCGACCAGCAGCGACAGCGGAATCACCGTGGCCACGATGATGGAGCCGCGCAGGCTGCGCAGCACCAGCCACAGCACGCTGACGATCAGCACCGCGCCAAACAGCAGGTTGTGCTGCACGGTGTCCAGGGTGTGGCCCACCAGCGTGGATCGGTCATAACTCGTCACCAGCTTCATGCCTTCGGGCAGTTCGCCGCCATTGAGCTGGTCCACCTTGAGGTGGATCTGGTCGAGCACCAGCGAGGGGTTCTCGCCCCGCTTGAGCAGCACGATGCCTTCGACCACATCGTCGTGCTCATCCATGCCCACCGAGCCCTGGCGCGGCGTGTGCGACTGGAACACCCGCGCCACATCACCAATCGTCACCGCCTGCTCGCCGCGCATAGCGACCACCACGCGCTGGATATCTTCGGGCTTGCCCAACAGGCCGATGCCGCGCACGATCAGCGATTGCTCGCCCCGGCGCAGCAGGCCGCCGCCGACATTGCGGTTGGACTTGGCCAGCGCATCGCCCACCTCTTCCAGCGAGATGTCGAGGCTGTAGAGCTTTTGCGGGTCGACCTCGACATGGAACTCCTTGACGAAGCCGCCGATGCTGACGATATCGGCCACGCCCTGGATCTGCTTAAGCACCCGGGTGACATGCCATTCCTGCTCGGTGCGCAGCTGGGCCAAGGTGTGGCGGTCGCTTTGCAGGCGGTAGTAGTAGATCTTGCCCAGCGGCGTGTAGTCGGGCGCCATCTGGGGCGTCACGCCTTGCGGCAGATCGGCCTGCGGCAGGCGCTGCGCCACTTCGGCGCGGGCTTTGAAGCTGTCGGCGTTGTCATCGAACACGAGGTTGATCATCGACAGGCCGAAGTAGCTCTCCGAGCGCAGCGACATCAGGCCCGGCGTGCCGTTGAGCTCGCGCTCCAGCGGCTGGGTGACCTGGCGCTCCACCTCTTCGGGCGCAAGGCCGGGGGCTTGGGCAATCACACCCACCTGGACGTTGGTCACATCCGGATAGGCCTCGATGGCGGTGTGCAGGTAGGAATAGATGCCGTAGATGGCAATCAGCAAGGTGGCGCACAGCGCCAGCATGCGGCGGTGTACGACGAAGGAAATCAAGGAACGCAGCACGGTGGTGGTCCTGCTTACAGCATCTGGCTGGCGGCGCCGTCCAGCAGCAAACCGCCGCGGACCACAATGCGGTCTCCGGCCTGGAGGCCGCTTTGTACCGGCACCATGCCGCGCAGCGGCTGGCCCAGCACCACGGTGCGCGCCTCAAAGACGGCATCCCCGGCCTGCACAAAGACCAACGAGCGGTCGCCATCCTTGATCAGCACGGCAGTCACCGGAATCAGCATCTGCTGCGTGGCGGCCAGCGGAATCTCCACCGAAGCCTGCATGCCCGGGCGCAATCCAGCGGGTTGCGCCTTCAGGTCGATCAGCACGGTGGCGCGGCGCGATTCCTTGTCGAGCACCGCGCCAATGTTGCGCACCGTACCCTGCGTGGCCACGGCCAGTTGCTGCACCTTCACCACTGCATCGGCGCCCAGATGGATGCCGGCCAGATCGCCCTCAAAGGCATCGGCCACGATGCGCATGGCGCCCGGATCGCCCACCAAAAAAAGCGCCGCGCCCGACTCCGCTGCCGCACCGGGCACGGCATGGCGCTCCGCAATCACGCCGGCACGCGGCGCACGCAGCACGATCTTGTCGCCGCTGCCGCTGCCCAGCAAGGCGGCCACGCCCTGCGCGCGCGCCAGCTCCTGCGCGGTTTCACGCAGCTTGGACTGCGCCGCACGCAGTTCCATCTCCACGCCCACGCCCTTGGCCAGCATGGTGCGCTGGCGCTGCTCCTCCACCACCGCCAGTTCCTTGGCGGTGCGCGCAGCCTCCACCTCGTAGCGGATGCGCAAGGCCTCCGGGCTGACCAGGGTAGCCAGCGTGTCGCCAAGCTGCACCTTGTCCCCCACCTGCACGTTGACGGTCACCACCCGCCCTTCGACCGGAATGGCGACAGCCGCCACCTTGTCGTCCTGGAAGGCCACGCGCGCGGGCATGGCCACGGTTTGCGCCGCGCCAGACTGGCTCAGGCTGACGATGTCGAGCATCTTCAACGATGCGGGCTGCAGCCTTACCTGGCCGGGTGCCAGGGCAGCGGCCTTGGCGCGGTCAGATTGTGCCTCCGGGGCAGCGGCATCGCTTCTGCCGCTGCAGCCAGACAATGCCAGCACCAGGCTGGCGGCCGTGGTGGCCCAGACCAGCCCCCGGCCGGTGTGGGAGTTGAAGAGAGATCGCATGCTTGCCCCTGGTGTTCTGTGTGTTCATGTCGCCGCGTGGCGCGGGCTCCATGCTAGACAGACACCGGGGGGCGTGGCATTACCGACGCATTACCATTTGGTTAGGTGGACCGAGAGGTTGGCGACTTGCCTCACTGCCCGCTGCCAGCGCCACAGGCAGACTGCACCCGGGTCGCATTGGCAGGTTGCAGCAGCGCCACCAGCCCACAGGCGAGGGCGCCCTGCCAGTGCACATAGTCATGCCCCGTGCTGTGCTCCCGCTGGGTCACCGGGTAGCCTTGGGTCCGCAGCACTTCGCCCAGTTCACGGCTGGTCTCCAGAATGCCTGCCTGCCCGCCGCGTGCGCTTTCATAGCGGCCCGCATCCAGGTAGAAGCGAACGTTCTGGCGGGGCGCTGTCGCCCACCAGCGCGCCATCGCATTGGGCGCTTCGGCCTCCGGCGCCCACCAGTAGGAACCGGACAGGCTCAGCACATTGCCAAAGCGTTCCGGATGGCGCAGCGCCATATAGCTCGATGCCAGGCCGCCATAGCTGGAGCCGGCAATCACTGTGCGTGCGGCGGGCACATCCAGCCCCTGCGTGGCCAGCCAGGGCATCAGCTGCAGCCCCATGAAATCGGCAAATGCCGGGTTGGGCGGCAGCTCGGTATTGCGCAGCTCGCTGCTGGCATTGGCCACCAGCACCACGGCCGTGGCCGGGATCAAGCCCTGCGCCTGCAGCCGCTCCACGATCTGCGGCGTGGGCACCTGGCGCAGATAGGCATGGGCATCGAACAGCACCAGCAAGGCGCGCTGGTCCTGCGGGGTCTGGGCCCAGCCCGCAGGGCGGTAGATCCAGACATCGCGGCCATGGCCCAGGGCCGCCGAATGCAGCCAGTGGCGCTGCAGATCGCCCGGCAACGGCCCGTTGGCCGGCTGCGACCAGGGCTGCGCGGGCGCATCGGGCAGCTGCAGCACCGAGCGGCCCTGGTAATTGTCCACCGCTGCAGCGCCATCTTCCGACGCGGCCCAGCTGCGCGGGTTCAACGGATCGCGCTGCAAGGTCGCCAGAATGCTGCGGCGCTGCTCGGTCGCCGTGCCGTCGATGCCGGGGACATCGGGCGCCATGCCGTAGCTCAGGCGCGCATCGCTGGGCATCACAAAGCTGCTCCACCACACATCCGAGCGGCCCAGGCGCTGCAGCGATTCATGGTTGCCCGAGGGGCTGCCAAACAGGCGCACGCTGTGCTGCGCGCCGCGCCACAGAAAAGTCACCAGCCTCTCCTGGCCGCTCCAGGGCTCCACCAACGGCGTTCCGCGCTGGGCCATCTCCTGCCAGAAAGCATCAGTGGTGCCGCCACGTTCCAGATCGTGCGCCAAGGCCTGCAGGCGCGGGCTTTGCAGCGGCTTGTTGGGCAAGGCCACCGGTGGGTCGGCACGCGGGGCCCAGGCGCGTTGGATCTCTAGGCGGTAGTAGCCTGCGGCCGCCTGCACAGGCAGCTGGCCGGCCTCTGCACTGCTGCTGGCATAGGCCACCGCCGGCTGCGCATTCCAGTGCAACAGCAACTGCTCGCCCGCCTGGGCCTGCCAGGTGATGCCCTCGCCCACGCCATCACTGCGCAGCAGGCGGCGCAGATGCCGGCCTGCCGCATCTTGCAGATCCAGCTGCACACCACGGCCATCGACCTCCGCGCGCACCACGCTGCCGGCGGGCACCTGCAGCGCGTCGAGCTGCCAGCGCTGCTCTGCGCCAGGGGCCAACTGGCCTTGCACCGTCTGCCCGATGCGCAGCAGCTGCGCAGGCGCTGGGCGCTCGGGTGCGCTGGCGCAGCCGCCCAGCACGATCAGCGCCAGCGCTGCGCTGGCAGCGAGCCCGCGCAGACGCGATGGTGGCAGTACAAAGGCGCTGGGCGCTTGGGGAGCATGGCGATCATGGATACTCATGGACAAACAACGGCAAACAGGCCGGCGGCCCTTGCTGGGCATGGGGCCGCTGGCCGGGGAAGAAGGGAAAGATGCGAAGAAAAAACCCACTCCTAAAAGTTAGAAATGGGAATTATTCGCAATTGATACTAGCACAGCGCCTGCGCTGCCAGATCCACCAACTTGCTTGACGAGCCATGTCCCACCGACGATACCCCTGGACCCCGGCCCTCGCCGCGGCCTGTTTGCTGTGCAGCCTGGCCGCCGGCGCGCAGACCGCCAGCAGCGAAACCAGCACCACCGAGCGCGAGATTCAATCGCTGTTCAAGGCCTTGCAGCAGTCGGGCTGTGAATTTTCCCGCAATGGCCAGTGGTACAGCGCCAGCGAGGCCAGCGCGCATTTGCAGCGCAAGTACAGCTACCTGCAAAAAAGAGATTTGGCGCCCACGGCCGAGGCCTTTATTGCGCGCGCGGCCAGCCAAAGCAGCATGTCGGGCAAGCCCTATCTGGTGCGTTGCCCAGGCCAGCCGGAAGTGCGCAGCCAGCAATGGTTTGAGGCCCAGCTGGCCCAGGCACGCACGGCGCAGTAGCGGCATTGCGCCGCTACTCGTTTTTTCTTAGCTGCTTTGCTTAAGCGAACAGCTTGGCCAGTGCTTCGCCCGGTTCATCGGCGCGCATAAAGGCCTCGCCCACCAGGAAGGCGTGGATGCCGGCATCGCGCAAGGTCTTGACATCGTCCGGGCTGGCAATGCCCGACTCGGTCACCAGCAGGCGGTCGGCAGGCACCTGCTTTTGCAGATCCAAGGTGGTCTGGATGCTGACTTCAAACGTGCGCAGATCGCGGTTGTTGATGCCGATCAGCGGCGTCTTGAGCTTGAGCGCACGCGCCAGCTCGGCGCCGTCATGCACCTCGACCAGCACGGCCATGTCCAGGCTGCGTGCAATCTGCTCCATTTCGGCCATCTGGGCGTCGTCCAGGCAGGCGGCGATCAGCAGCACGCAGTCGGCACCCATCGCGCGGGATTCATAGATCTGGTAGGGATCGACCATGAAATCCTTGCGCAGCACCGGCAGCAAGGTGCTGGCGCGGGCCTGCTTCAGAAAATCCGGCTCGCCCTGGAAGAACTGGCGGTCGGTCAGCACCGACAGGCAGGCGGCGCTGGTCTTGCCGTCGCCCACCATGTAGCTCTGGGCAATGTCGGCCGGGTCAAAATCGGCACGGATCACGCCCTTGCTGGGGCTGGCCTTTTTCACCTCGGCGATCACCGCGGCCTGGCCTTGGGCGATCTTGGCGCGCAGCGCGCCGACAAAGTCACGGGTCAGCACACGGCTTTCGGCGTCGCGGCGCATCACCTCAAAGGGGCTGCGCTTTTTGGCCTCGGCCACTTCGATGCGCTTGGCCTCACAGATTTTTTTCAGAATATCGGACATGTGTTTTCCTTGGTTGGGAGGCCGGCTCAGGCGGCAAGCCGGCGCGTCAGGGCCACGAGGTCCTGCAGCTTTTGCAAGGCCGCGCCGCTGTCGATCGCAGCGCGGGCGCGCTGCAGGCCGTCTTCGATCGAACTGGCCACATTGGCCGCATAGAGCGCAGCACCGGCATTGAGGCAGACGATATCGCGCGCGGGGCCTTGCTCGCCTTGCAGGATGCCCATCAGCATCGCCTTGGACTGTTCGGCATTGTCGACGCGGAACGCGCGCGTGCCCACCATTTGGATACCGAAGTCTTCCGGATGGATCTGGTACTCGCGCACCACGCCGTCCTTGAGCTCGCCCACCAGGGTGCTGGCACCCAGGCTGATCTCGTCGAGGCCATCACGGCCATAGACGACGATCGCATGCTCGGCGCCCAGGCGCTGCAGTGCGCGCACCTGGATGCCGACCAGGTCTTCGTGGAAGACGCCCATCAGGATATTGGGCGCGCTGGCCGGGTTGGTCAGGGGCCCGAGGATATTGAAGATGGTGCGCACGCCCAGTTCCTTGCGGACCGGGGCCACGTTCTTCATCGCCGGGTGGTGGTTGGGCGCAAACATGAAGCCGATGCCCACCTCGGCAATGCTCTGGGCGATCTGCTCGGGGCTCAGCTGGATGTTGACACCCAGTGCTTCCATCGCATCGGCACTGCCCGATTTGCTGGAGACGCTGCGCCCGCCATGCTTGCTGACCTTGCCACCGGCAGCGGCAATGACAAACACCGAGCAGGTCGAGATGTTGAAGGTGTTGGCACCATCGCCACCGGTGCCGACGATGTCGACCAAATGCTGGCGATCGGCCACATGGACCTTGTTGGAGAACTCGCGCATCACCTGGGCGGCAGCGCTGATCTCGCCAATGGTTTCCTTCTTGACGCGCAGGCCGGTCAGGATGGCGGCGGTCATCACCGGGGAGAGCTCGCCCTGCATGATCATGCGCATCAGGTGCAGCATCTCGTCGTGGAAGATTTCGCGGTGCTCGATGGTGCGCTGCAGCGCTTCTTGGGGAGTAATCGACATGGAGTTTCTCGCTGTATCAGGGGTCAGGCGCCGGGCTTGTCGGTCAGCGCCAGCTTGAGGCCAAAGCCAATGAACATGGCGCCGGCCGCGCGGTCGAGCCAATGCAGGCGCTGGCGCAACCCGCCCGCGCGCCGGGCCATTCCGGCACCCATCCCCACCCAGAGCATATTGACGGGGATGGCGTTCAGGTTGAAGAGCAGGCCCAGCGCGGCAAAGGCCAGGCTCTTGTGGGCATAGTCGGCAGCGATGAACTGCGGAATAAAGGCCAGAAAGAAGATCGCAACCTTGGGGTTCAGCACGTTGGTCCAGAAGCCGCCCCAGAAGATGCGCGCCAGAGGCGTGCCCGGCTCTGCCAGAGCCGTTGCGTTACCGGCAGGCGACAGCGGCTTGCTGTTGTTTTTGCTACGCAGCATCTGCAGGCCCATCCACAGCAGGTAGGCCGCGCCCAGCCACTTGAGTACGCCAAAGGCGGTGGCCGAGGCGGCCAGCAATGCGCCAACACCCAGCGCAGCAGCCGTCACATGCACCATGCAGCCAGCGGTGATACCGGCGCTGGCCACCAAGCCGGCACGCCAGCCCTGGCGCGCTGCATGGCTGAGCATGTAGAACACGTCCGGGCCCGGGGTGAGGTTGAGCAGCCAGCCAGCTGCGATGAACATCAGCAACTGGTGCGGCTCGGCCATCAGCGCTGCTCCAGAAAGTTCTTCAGCATCGCATGGCCATGTTCGGTGAGGATGCTCTCGGGATGGAACTGCACGCCCTGGATCGGCAGGCTGTTGTGGCGCACGCCCTGGATTTCGCCATCTTCACTGGTCGCCGTCACTTCCAGGCAATCGGGGCAGCTGCTGCGCTCGATCACCAGCGAGTGGTAGCGGTTGACGGTGAATTGCGCCGGCAGACCGGCAAACACGCCTTCTTGCGTGGTCGTGATCACGCTGGTCTTGCCATGCATTTGCTGCACGGCACGCACCACCTTGCCGCCAAAGGCCGCGCCAATGGCCTGGTGGCCCAGGCATACGCCCAAAATAGGCAGCTTGCCGGCAAAGTGCTGGATTGCCGCGATGGAGATACCGGCTTCGGCCGGCGAGCAGGGACCGGGCGAGATGACCAGCCAATCGGGCTGGTGGGCAGCGATGGCCTCGAGCGAGGTTTCGTCATTGCGCACCACCACGACCTCGACCCCCAACTCACCGAAGTACTGCACGATGTTGTAGGTGAAGCTGTCGTAGTTATCGACCATCAACAGTTTTTTCATCGTCACTCCCGGGGTTTGCCGCCCGCTTGCAAGCGGGCCAGTTCGCGGTGTTCGTAGGCGATGTAGGCTTCCATCATCGCGCGGTAGATGGCCTCGATCACATCGGGTTGGCCGCCTTCGAGCGCCGCGCGTTCGCGTACGCGGCTGACGATGGTCTCGATGCGCTCTTCATCACGCACCAGCGCGGGGTTGTTCTTGACCTTGGCAGCCTGGGTCATGTAGCCGCCGCGCTCCACCAGCAGGGGCACCAGGATGTCGTCGAGCGCATTCACATTGCGGCGCACGTCGGCCATGGTGTTGCAGTCTTCTACTTTGTCGATAGCGCGGGTCATTCCAGTCCTTCCTCAACGAGTTCGGCCGCGCGCAGCAGTGCGCGGGCCTTGTGTTCGGTCTCTTTCCATTCCAGCTCGGGCACCGAGTCGGCGACCACGCCAGCCGCCGCCTGCACATAGAGCATGCCGTCCTTGATGACGCCGGTGCGGATCGCAATGGCCAGGTCCATGTCGCCGGCAAAGCTCAGGTAGCCGCAGGCCCCACCATAGATACCGCGCTTGACCGGCTCGAGCTGGTCGATGACTTCCATCGCATGCACCTTGGGCGCACCCGACAGGGTGCCGGCCGGAAACGTGGCCTTGAGCACGTCCATGCTGGTCATACCGTCCTTCAAAATGCCCTCGACATTGCTGACGATGTGCATCACATGGCTGTAGCGCTCCACCGCGAAGGCCTCGGTCACCTTGACGGAGCCGGTCTTGGCAATGCGGCCGATGTCGTTGCGCGCCAGGTCGATCAGCATCACGTGCTCGGCGCGCTCCTTGGGGTCGTTCACCAGCTCCTGCTCGGTGGCCTTGTCCTTTTCCGGCGTTGCAGCGCGCGGCCGCGTGCCGGCCAGCGGGCGGATGGTGATCTTCTGCCCTTCCTCGACCTGCTCCTGGCGCACCAGAATCTCGGGGCTGGCCCCTACCACCTGGAAATCCCCAAAGTGGTAGTAGTACATATAGGGGCTGGGGTTGAGCGAGCGCAGCGCGCGGTACAGCGACAGCGGGTTCTCGGTGTAGCGCTTCTGGATGCGCTGGCCCACCTGCACCTGCATGAAGTCGCCGGCGGCAATCATCTCCTTGGCCTCCAGTACAGCCTGGAGGTAATCGGCCTTGGCAAAGCTGCGCTCGGACGGGTAGCTGTCACCGGCCTTGATTTGCGGCACGCTGACCGAGTAGCGCAGCTGCTCCTTGAGCTGGCGCACGCGCTTCTTGGCCTTGGAATAGGCCTCGGCCTCGGCCGGGTTGGCGTAGACAATCAGGTAGAGCTTGCCCGAGAGGTTGTCGATGACAGCGACCTCTTCGCACTGCAGCAGCAGGATGTCGGGCGTGCCCAGGGTGTCGGGCGGGCAGCTGTTCTCGAGCTTCTTCTCGATGTAGCGCACCGCGTCATACCCGAAATACCCCGCCAGACCGCCGCAAAAGCGCGGCAGACCGGGCGACAGCGCGACCTTGAAGCGCTTTTGGTAGTCGGCAATGAAATCCAGCGGATTGCCCGCATGGGTCTCGACCACCTGGCCATCGGTCACCACCTCGGTGCGGGCATCGGCGCCAAAGCCACTGGCGCGCAGCAGGCTGCGGGCAGGCAGGCCGATAAAGCTGTAACGGCCAAAACGCTCGCCTCCGACCACGGATTCGAGCAGAAAGCTGTGCTTGCCATCGTCATGCGTGTGGCAGAGCTTGAGGTACAGGGAGAGAGGGGTTTCCAGATCCGCAAACGCTTCTGCGACCAGAGGAATGCGGTTGTAGCCTTGGTTGGCCAGACTTTTGAATTCGAGTTCGGTGATCACGAAGAACCATCCCCAGCTTGAGCAGCGCACGCTGGATGTGTGCGTATCGTGCGCTGCAGTTCATCTTTGGTGGGCTGGCCTTGCAACCAGCCCTCGGGCGCACGCTGGGGCGTGTTACCCAGCGGCAATCAAACAGGCATAGATACAGGCTTACGCCAGGGCCAAGCTCCCCGGTCGGAACGACCTGTAATGACTGCGTGATGGATGAACATGGCGCCTAGTGTAGCAAACGAAACCACAAACGACGGTGTAAAAACCAGAAAACCGGGGATTTCAGCGCGGCAAGCCCGCCGCCGTCCCCTGCCCGGTCTGCAGACTGCCCCGCTGCAGCCGCTGGTGCTGGCAGCGCCTGGGCTGCAAAGCGCCCACCAAGGTATCGACGACCTGCTGCGCCTTGGCCGAGTTGTCGCCCGAGAAGTTGCAGACGTAGACATCGAGCGTGACATGGCCCAGCTCCGGCCAGGTGTGGATCGCCACATGCGACTCGGCCAGCAAAACCACGCCGGTCACACCACCGGGCTGGCCGTTGTGGCCGGGAAACGGCACCCAGCTGTCATGCATGCGCGTCAGCCCCGCATCGGCCACCGCCTGGTTGCACAGCGCAGCGAGCGCCTGCGCATCGACCAGCCAGGCCGCTGGGCACTGGCAGTCATACAGGTCGGCGGTCAGGTGCAGTCCGTCCACAGAAAGCGGCCTCAGGCCTGCAGCTCGCTGAGCGCATCGACATAGCCGGCCGCTGCCACCTGGCGAATCGGCTGGCCGTGGTTGTAGCCATAGCTGACCAGCACCACCGGGCAGCCGGCGTTGTGCGCTGCCTCGGCATCGTTGCTGCTGTCGCCCACCATCAAGGTCTGGGCCGGCTTGCTGCCCAGCGCCTCGCAGGTCTTGAGCAGCGGCAGCGGATCGGGCTTCTTGCGCTCGAACGAGTCACCGCCAAACACATGGTCAAAATAGCCGCGCAGCCCCTTGGCGCGCAGCAGCGGCTCGGCAAACGACAGCGGCTTGTTGGTCAGGCACGCCATCTTCAGCCCCTTGGAGCGCCATTGCGCCAGCCCCTTCTCCACCCCGTCATACACGCGGGAGAAACGGCCATTGATCGCCAGGTAGTGGTGCTGGTAGCGCTCCCAGGCCTGGGCATAACGGTTGTCGATCTCGGTGGCCGGCACTGGCTGGCCGCTCGCTTGGTGCACCTGGGCCAGCACATGGGTCAGCACCGCGCGCAGCAGATGCTCCGACCCCTTGCCCACCATCGGCTCGATGGTCTGCACATCGATCACCGGCAGCTGCAGATCCGCCAGCATGCGGTTGAGCGCCTCGGCAAAATCCCCCATGGTGTCGACCATGGTGCCGTCCAGGTCGACGATGACGGCTTCGCAGCGCTGCAGGGTTTTGTTTACATCAGTCATGACACATTCTTTCGGGCCCAGCCGGCGATTGTGCCGCAGATCCCGATCAGCTGATGCCGCATTGAATGCGGTCCGCCGCTTGTCGCACGCGGATAGCCACTTGTCGTCCAGCACCCCTTATTTGCAAAGTATTACTTATGATTCATTTCATGAATTATGGGCATTCGTCACTGCAGCGGCGGGCATCTGGCTTTACCGCGATAGAGCTTTTGGTGGTCATTGCCATCGTGGCGGTTCTCGCGTCGCTGGCAGCACCCAGCTTCAAGGGCTTGATGGAGCGCTGGCGGGTACGCAGCGCTGTGGAAGATCTGCAATCCACGCTCTATTTCGCACGCTCTGAAGCCATTCGGCGTGCAGGGGATGTCGTCATCGTCAAAAAGGCCAATGGCAATGACTGCACGACTGCGAGCGCTGATGCGCAATGGGGCTGCGGCTGGCTGGTATTTCCGGATGTCAATCGCGACGGCTCACAAAGCGGTGATGCCGAAACGACGCTCCGGCAGACCAATGCATCTCCCCGCACGGAGATTGAAGTGAGTGCTGCGGGCACCACGATGACCGGCAAGATCCGTGTGGATCGGTGGGGGAGTTTCAGCAATAACGGCGCATCTGCGCTCACTTTTCGCGCTTGGCCGCAAGGTTCGAGCAGCAGCAATTCCGCAGCCCAGACCCTATGCATCCAGGCCGGCGGCTTGATCAGGCGGTTGAACTCCGGGACTGCAAGCTGCTCCTGACCCCGCTTTTCCAACCTCGCTCAGCGCATGCAGCGCTTGCGAGCTCAGACACAGAAAGAAGTCCTATGCGCCGGTTGACGAGAATCTCTGCCGCACCCCGCCGCCAGCGCGGCATCAGCTTGCTGGAATCGCTGATTGCCCTCGTGGTTGCCGCGCTGGGCATTCTGGGCATCGTGGGCGTGCAGTTGCGCACCCTCAGCGACACGCAGACCAGCGTGCGCCGAGAGCAGGCCATCCGGCTCATTGAGGACCTGAGTGAGCGTATGAAGGTCAATCCCAATGCGATGGCCAACATGAGCAGCTATATCAGCGATTGGGACGATACACCTACCCCCAGCAAAATATGCAGCAACGTTGTTTGCACGGGTGCGGAGCTTGCCGTCTACGATGTATCGCAATGGAAAGCTTTCGTCAGCAGAGCATTGCCGCTGGGGGATGCGAACCTCTTCACGTCTGCAGGCGAAGACGTCGCCGCCAACCGCCGTCAGTTAGGCGTGATGATCCGCTGGCGCGAAAACGAGAGAAAAGGCGCCGACAGTGACTACCGTTCGGCCATCAACGCCGCTGCCGACAGTGGAGCTACTGTGACCTGCGCAGAAGGCTATACCTGCCATCTGCAGTACATCCCCGTCAGCGCCCGCTGCGCGCCCTATAAGGGCACCAGCACAGCTCGTTATTTCTGCCCAGGTACCTGATATGCCTCACAAAACACCTCATGGTTTGCAGATGACGCCCGCAGCCAGCGCCTCTTTCATCGCAACGCGCAGCAAACAAAGCGGCCTCACGCTGGTGGAGCTGATGGTAGGCGTGGCCATTGGGCTGATGGTCGTGGCGGTAGCGGGAGGCGCGCTGATGGTGTCTCGTGGCACTTCGGGCACGGTCAGCGACGCCAGTGCGCTGCAGCAGCAGGCTGGCTATGCCTTTCGCGTGATCGGTCAGCAGCTGCGGCAATCGGGCTCGCTGTATCTCAACCTCAATGCCTCCAAAAATACCAGCACGGACATTGACCGGTATGCGTTGCCAGTGGCTTTCGAGGCCAAGGCCACTTCTTCCACTCCAGGAAGGGCTTTTTCCCCGGCGACCGACACCATCAGCGGTACAAACACCACGCTCAACCTGGGGTACCGGCGTTACAAGGAGCCGGTCTACCCCGTCAACGACACGTCCCCCGCTACGCAGTCGCTGTCACGCGATTGCCAAGGCGGTCCGCAAGACTCGGACACCGCCGACAACAACAGCTTCATGCGCATTTCCAGCGCGTTTGCACTCAACGGCAACAACCTGGTCTGCACCGGCACCACCGGTACGACCCAACCAGTGATTGGCAATGTGGCCAACTTCCGTGTTCGGTATTTGCGAATGACCGATACCGCCAGCGGCGCTCCCAAGATCCAGTATGTCAATGCTGCCGCCGTAGGCACCAACTGGGGGCAGGTCACCGGGGTGGAAGTCTGTCTTGTTCTGTATGGCAACGAACCCATGAACCTGCCCTCGGGCAACGGCAGCGCCACCTATACCGACTGTGATGGAACCACCTCGGTGGACTACACCAGCGCCTCCTCCACTGACATGAGCGGCAGCGCCATTGGAGCGGCCCGTGCCCAACGCATGCACATGGTGTTTCGCAGTGTCTACCAATTGCGCAGCCAGGGGCTGATTGGCAATGTGCTGTAACCCGAACCAAGAGCCCTAAACATGCAAGGCAGATTCTTCATTCGCGACCAACGCCCACCGCTCCGCCAGCAACGCGGCGTGGCCCTGTTCGTCGTCATCATCTTTGTCATGCTGTCGATGCTGCTGGCCCTGTGGTCGGCGCGCACCTCCCTGTTTGGAGAAATGATGGTCAGCAATGATGCGGATTACCAGCGCGCCTTCGAGGCCGGACAAGCGCTGCTGCAGGACGCGGAGCTGGACATCCGCAATGAAAATGCCGACGGCTCCGTGTGCAGTGGTACGGGTGATGTCTGCCGCCAAAGCACCGCAGACCAGATTCCATTGGAGGCGCCGTCGGTGGGCAAGCTGCTGGCCACGCTGGACAGCCAAGCCTACAAATGCCGCAATGGCCTGTGCACCAAACGCCAAGGCAACCAGGATTTTTGGAACAACACGGATGCAAGCCGTGGCGTCACCCTGGCACAGATGACCAGCACCCCCACGGGCGGCGCACCCATTGGTGCGCGCTATGGCCAATACACCGGCGCCAAGCTGGGCAATGCCAGCAACCCGGCCAATCCCATCCTCGCAGACCGCAGTGCTGCCAACCGCGGTGGCTGGTACTGGATCGAGGTGCTGCCTTATGACGAGAGCAGCAAGAACTCGAATTTGATCGTCGCCGAAGACAGTGCCGGCAACAGCATGGTGGCCAATAACTTTTTGGCGCTCAATATGATCCCGAATGTCGTCTATCGCATCACCAGCCTGGCTTATGGGCGAAAGCCCAATACGCAGGTGGTCCTGCAGCAGACCTATGCACGCCAGCGGCTCAAGGACTGAGCTCACCACTCTGGATCTTCAACGCTTTGACAGCAGGACGCTGGCCTGATGGCCATGCTGGCTGAAACCAACTATTCGCACTACCGACAGGAGGCGCTGTGGCTTACAACAACACCCCCCAATTCCGCAAACATCTGCTGGCCTTGGCCGCATGCGCTGCACTGGCACCACACAGCAGCTGGGCCCTGGAGCTGGCCAGCGGGCCGCCTGGCACCAAGGAGCCTTATGTGGCTCCCAATATCATCATCTCTATCGATGATTCGGGCAGTATGCAGTACCGGCTGGATCGGGAAAACCAAACGGGAGCCAGCAATACGCAGGTGCCCAATGCCGATGGCTCCTGGCCCGTGTCTGCACGGCGTATCAATGTGCTGAAGTACGCACTCATCGGTAACGGCGGCAGCGGTGGCGTGCTGCGCGATACGTCCCTGCTGCCTGACGGCAAGGTGCGCATGTCCTGGCAGGCCATGTGGAACAACGGCAATGCATCTGGCGCCGACAGTGTCGACAGCACCACGATGAAGACCAATTCGATGCGCGTGCTGAACACCAGCCACCGCGACAACCTGATCAGCTTTATCAATGGACTGAGCGCCGTGAACGGCACGCCATCGCACAAGATGTTCTCGCAGGCCGATGGCTACATGCGGCGACCTCTATCGACCAACAGCCCCTGGGCATCGGTGCCTGGCACGACGGGATCGCCTTACCTGGCCTGCCGCCGCAGCTACCACATCATCATGACGGACGGACGCTGGAACAGTACCGCCACCAAACCTGCCCAAACGGACAACACGACCAACCTGACCTTGCCGGACGGCACGGTCTACGGCGGCACCACAGCAGCCGACCGCGCCAAGAGTGCTTTGTACCGTGATGCATTTGACTATACGCTGGCGGACTGGGCCTTCTACAGCTGGGCAGTGCCACCGCATACCACGGGCTGGACGGGCACCATGCAGCCCACTTCCGACTACCGCAAAGCGCCCGCCACCGAGACGTTCACCAATGGCAGCACCACCGCCACCTTGGACCGTTATTGGAACCCCCGCTACAACCCTGCCACCTGGCCGCACATGGTGACCTACACCATTGGCTTCAGTGCGCTGTCCTACACCTGGAAGCAGACCTACAACGAGGCCAAGTACAACATCAGCGCTTCGTCCAGCATGGTGCCTTTTGGCTATGACGGCAGCTTCCCCGACCTGGTCAATGGCACCAAGACCTGGCCCGATATGAATAGCGGCGGGGAAGAAGTCCGCGCACTGGATCTGTGGCACTCGGCCATCAACGGCCGGGGCCGCTTCTACGCGGTGCAAAAAGGTGAAGACCTGGAGAAGGCCTTCCGCGAAATCTTTGGCCAGATCAACACGCAGACCGATGCCGATCTGACCTCGTCTGTCAGCAGCGGCTCAAACGCGGCGCGCTACGACGTGGCCACCTTCACAGCAGGCTACCAGCCCGATTCCAGCTGGAAGGGCTATGTGGCGGCCCGAACGGTGAGCAAGAGCGGCACCAGCACACCAGCCTGGGAAAACAAAACGACCGCCGACCTGCTCGATGCGTTGACCGGCGTGACGAACCGCTTGATTCTGGGGTGGAGTGACCAGTGGGTCACCAAGACCAGCACGACATCGGGTGACAAGGGCGGTGTCCAGTTCAAGTGGGCCAGCGACCAGACCTACCTGAGCACCGCACAGAAAGCCAAGATCGGGCTGGCCAGTGCCACGCCCATCGCCACCAGCGGTGAGAGCATTGTGAACTTCATCCGAGGTGATCGCACCTTGGAAGGCTCGGACACCACCGGCTACACCACCGCCAAGCCATTCCGCGAGCGCAAGAGCCGCCAGGGCGATATCATCAACTCCGGCGTCTGGTACACCGGCGCCCCCTCAGGCACCTATGCGCTGCAAGGCTACAGCAGCTTTGTGCAAGCGCAGAAAGACCGCGTCCCCATGGTGTATGTCGGCGGCAATGATGGCATGCTGCATGGCTTCTCCGCGACCGATGGCTCGGAGAAGCTGGCGTACATCCCCAATGGCGCTTTAACATCGCTCAAGAACCTGGCGAGCTCGGGCTATACCCACCAGTACTTTGTCGATGGCTCACCGATGACGGGTGATGTGGAGCTCGGAGGCGTCAGGGAAACCACGCCCGGCAACCAGGCTTACATTGCAGACTGGCGCACCCTGCTGGTGGGCACGATGGGGGCCGGCGGCAAAGGCTACTTTGTGCTGGATGTGACCAATCCCGCAGCCGGCAGCACCTCCAGCGCTCCCAGCTTTACGGCAGCCAATGCCAACACCCTGGTACGCCTGGACCGTACCCGCGGCGTGGCTGACCCTCTGGATTGCACCGCGCTGACCGGAGCGCAACGCACTGCCTGCATTGCCACCGCAGAGGAGGACCGCGACATTGGCCACATCACCGCCAAGCCAGTGATGGATGAAACGGACTTCCTGCGCACCACACAAATCACCCGCATGAACAACGGCCGCTGGGCAGCGGTAATGGGCAATGGCTACAACAGCACCAACCAGCGCCCGGTGCTGCTGATCCAGTACCTGGA
Organism: Comamonas sp. B21-038; assembly: GCF_022387135.1. Classification (GTDB taxonomy): domain Bacteria; phylum Pseudomonadota; class Gammaproteobacteria; order Burkholderiales; family Burkholderiaceae_C; genus Comamonas; species Comamonas sediminis. The sequence goes on along the minus strand of NZ_CP092462.1, from coordinate 4,981,214 downwards.
CAAGGGCCAGGAGCTGGTTCGCATTCCAGTGACAACCGCCACCGCCGGCACCGGCAATGCCAATGACAACGGCCTGTCAGCGCCGCGCTTGATCGACCTGAACGGCGATGGACGCATCGACATCGCCTATGCGGGCGACAACCTTGGCAATATCTGGAAATTCGACCTGACCAGCGATGTTGCCAGCGAATGGAACGTGGCCTTCAGCGGCTCTCCGCTGTTCACCGCGCGTGGTCCCTCGGCCCTCAGTTCCTCCGCCCGCACCAATGTCCAGCCGATCACGGTGGCACCCACGGCGCGCGCCAATGACCGGGTCAAGGAGGTGACCCAGTCCGATGGCACAAAGAAAACCGTACCTGTGGGCGGCATGATGGTCGCCTTTGGCACCGGCCGCAATGTCAGCCGCAATGACCCCAGCGATGTGCTGGTACAAAGCATCTATTCGGTGCTGGACAACACGCGCTACCGGGTAAGAAAAACGGAAGGATCCAGCCAATGGCTGGAAGTGCATCCCGGCAAGCCCTGCACGTCCTCTGCGCCTGCGGAATGTCTGGCAGTGCCGGCACCCGCTGCCTTGGGTACGGGCGTGACCACTGCAGGGCTGGCCAAACGGTCAATCGCCGAGCTCAACATCGCCGGAGGCGTGGGCGGCCGCGTGGACGAAGTGGACACGCTCGACAAGACCACCTGGGGCACCACCTACAACGGCTGGTACATGGACCTTCCGGCAGTGGGCGAGCGCGCGCTGAAGAACCTGGAGCTCTATGACAACACCAATATCCTGCTTGCCTATACCCAGGTCCCTGCGAAGGGACAGGATGTCGATGTCAACCGGGAGAGCTGTGACTCCACGTCGGTCGATAGTGAGCGCCAGTACCGTACGATGGTCAACATCATGGATGGCAAAAAGCCCAGCATCCAGCTGATCAACCTGGGCAGCAATACCTCGTTCAGTGCCTCGGACAACGGCAATGCGTCCCGTGCGCAGGTGGACAAGGGCTCGCACTCGCAGGTCGCCGCATCGGAGACGCAGATGCTCGATATCAGTACCTGTACCGGTGACCGCTGCATCAACAATATGGAGGCACTGCTGCGCATGCCTGAACAAACCTTGCGCCCCACCTGGCGCCAGCTGCAGTAAGAAGGAACAGCAATGAATCCAAGAACCGTGACGAAGCAACGCGGCTTCACACTGATCGAGTTGATGATCGTGGTCGCCGTGGTGGGCATCCTGACGGCGATCGCGCTGCCCAGCTATAACGAGTACATCCGGCGTGGTCACCGCGCCGACGCGCGTGCCACGCTGCTGCAGGCGGCGCAGTGGATGGAGCGTGCGGCAACTGCCAACGGTACCTACCCAACGAGTTTGCCTACCAGCATGAGCACCATGCCTTCGGGACGCTATGCAATCAGCCTGAACTCCAATGGCTCAACCTTCACATTGACGGCGACCGCTCAAAACGCGCAAGCGAACGACAAGTGCGGCAACTACACGTTGACCAACACCGGTCTGCAGGGCGCCAACGGTAAAACCGAAGGAGCATCGGGTTACGACAGCAGCTGCTGGAGCAAATAAACGCGCGCGAGACTTCGGCGAGCTCCGCAACAAAAAAGGCTCCGGCAACCCATTGCCGGAGCCTTTTTATCGCCCATCCTCAGGGCAAAACCATCACCCCAGTGCCACCCGCATCTTGTCGATCACTGCCTTGTAGTCGGGCTTGCCAAAAATCGCGCTGCCGGCCACAAAGGTGTCGGCCCCTGCATCCGCCACGCGGCGGATATTGGTTTCCTTGATGCCGCCGTCGACTTCCAGGCGGATGTCCTTGCCGCTGGCGTCGATACGCTTGCGGGTGGCTTCGATCTTGCGCAGGGTCGAGTCGATGAAGCTCTGGCCGCCAAAACCGGGGTTGACGCTCATCAGCAGAATCAGGTCGATGTCCTCGATCACCCAGTCCAGCACGTCCAGCGGCATCGCGGGATTGAAGACCAGACCGGCCTTGCAGCCCTGTGACTTGATCGCCTGGATGCTGCGGTGCACGTGGGCCGAAGCATCGGGGTGGAAGCTGATATAGTCGGCGCCTGCCTGCGCAAAGGCGGCGGCCAGCTCGTCCACCGGCTGCACCATCAGGTGCACGTCGATCGGCGCCGGCGTGCCGTCAGCCCGGATCGCGTGGGGCTTCAAGGCGGCGCAGACCATGGGGCCGAAGGTCAGATTGGGGACATAGTGGTTGTCCATGACGTCAAAATGTATCCAGTCCGCGCCAGCGGCCAGTACGTTGCGCACTTCATCGCCCAGGCGGGCAAAGTCTGCAGACAGGATCGAGGGGGCAATTCGGTAGGTGGAGCTCATCCCTCTATTGTCGCAGTTAGTATTTCTACCTGACTTCAATCCAGTTTCACATGCCAAAGTTCCAGTTTGAGGTGTCCGTGACACCGCAGTACCTGCCTGAGCAGTCCATGCCCGAGGCCGGCGTGTTTCACTTTATCTATAGCATCATCATCAGAAACAGTGGTGATGTGCCTGCGCAGCTGATTGCACGGCACTGGATCATCAAGGATGCGACTGGACTGGTCCAGGAGGTCAAGGGCCTGGGCGTGGTGGGCCACCAGCCGCTGCTCGCACCCGGCGAATCCTTTGAATACCAAAGCCAGTGCCGCCTGGCCACACCCCAGGGCAGCATGGAAGGCAGCTATCTGTGCATCAGCGACGAGGCACACACTTTTGACTGCCCGATCCCGCGCTTCACGCTCGATGCCACCCAGTACCCCGCCCAAGATGACGACCTGGCGCAAGGACGAGTGCTGCACTGATGTTTCGCAAGAAAAAGCAAGACCCGCTGCCACAGCTGCTGGCGGGTCTCAACCCCGATGCGCCACTGGCCGAGCGCAACCTCTGGATCATCGAGATCTTCGCCTGGATCCGCGGCCAGCAGAACTCGGTCGATGCAGCCCTTGCCCGCGTCAGCCAGCTGCTGGACGCGATCGATGGCAATGCCGCACTGCGAGAGAAAGTACAGCGCTGGTGGGCCGTGCAGCTGCAGACCATCGACCTGACCGCGCTGCTGGCCGACTTTGGTTTTGCACCCCGCACCGCGTTCTTCAATGAGATGGCCGAGCGCCTGCGCTGGAAACTGCTGCCCTCCACGCCGGAGACGATTGATGCAACCGTGCTGTTTTCGATGGCACTGCACACGCCTTTCGATGCGCAGTGGCTCAAGGCCATGGACAAGCCCTTGCTGGAGCGCATCGCCCAGCTGCTGTCGCCCGGCTTTGTGTCGCTGGAGGTGATGGTCGTCCCCACCCAGATCGCCCAAAGCGATGTGGATGCCGGCAGCATTGCCGGCCTGGAGCATTACGGCAACCGGCTCTCGCCGTGGCAGCACCTGGTGCTCAATGCGATCACCTATTGCGCCGGCCAGATTCTGGCGGCCGGCTTTGCGCCGGAGCTGCGCCTGCGCATGAGCGGCAGTGCCAAGAACACGCAGCCCTTCTACAGCCTCATCAGCGGTGTGGAAGAGCTGCGCCGCGCGATGCTGCACCCCAGCCCCAAGGCGGCGGAGGTGCTCGAAGCCGAAGAAACCGTGCGCCGCAGCCTCGATGAGTGCCGCGCAGCCGTCGCCTCGATCTACGAGCATTTTGAGGACAATGGCGTGTCCGTGGGCGTCGTGTTCCGGCTGCGCCAGCTGCGCATGCGCATTCTGCGCGTGCGCGAGCTGCTCGACTGCCTGCTGTCGGCCAACCCCAAGGTCATCACCGCCAAGCTGCTGGCCCACCTGGTGGCCGTCGGCCTGGAGCGGCAGAGCATCCGCGCGCTGATCTCGTCCAACTCGTCCTTGCTGGCCTCCAAGGTGGCCGAGCGCAGCGCCGAGACCGGTGAGCATTACATCACCCGCGACAAGCGCGAATACGCGCAGATGGCGCGCAAGGCGGCCGGAGGCGGCCTGGTGATGGCTTTCACCACCTTGATCAAGTTCTCGTTGCACGCGATTGCCATTTCCGCGTTCTGGGCGGGATTCCTGGCAGGCATCAATTACGCGATCAGCTTTGTGCTGATCCAGCTGCTGCACTTCACCGTCGCCACCAAGCAGCCCGCGATGACCGCGCCGGCGATGGCCGCCAAGCTCAAGGAATCGGGCGATACCGAGGCAGGCATTGCGTCGTTTGTCGACGAGGTCAGCTACCTGGTGCGCTCCCAGGTGGCCGCCGTGCTGGGCAATGTGTTCACCGTCTTCCCCATGGTGCTGCTGCTGACTTGGGGCTGGGCCCGCGCCACCGGCGCGCCCTTTATCGACCAGCATGAGGCCGAGCAGACCTTGAAGTCGCTCAGCCTCTGGGGGCCTTCGGTGTTCTATGCGGCCTTCACCGGGGTGCTGCTGTTCTCCTCCAGCATCATCGCCGGCTGGACCGAGAACTGGTTCGTGCTGCACCACATGGACTCGGCCATCCGCTACAACCCGCGCATCACGCGCTTTCTGGGCAAGGCGCGGGCCGCGCGCTGGGCGGCTTTCATGCGTCGCAATATCTCCGGCTTTGCCTCGAACATTTCGCTGGGGTTCATGCTGGGCCTGATCCCCGTGGTGGCCCAGTTCTTTGGCCTGCCGCTCGATATCCGCCATGTGACCCTGGCCGCCGGCCAGATCGCCGCAGCCGCCACCAGCATGGGCCTGGGCGTGCTGCATTTCCACGGCTTCTGGCTCTGCGTGGCGGCGCTGCCGCTGCTGGGCGGCTTCAACATCCTGGTCAGCTTCTACCTCGCATTCCGCCTGGCCTTGCGCGCGCAAAACGTCAGCAATGTCGAGCGCTCACACATCTACAAGGCGCTGATCAAGCGGGTGCTGACGCGGCCGCTGAGCTTTTTGCTGCCGCTGCGCCTGAGCCGCCACACCCCACCAGGAGAGCACTGACATGGCCCAGGGCGAGTTCGCGCTGATTGCGCAGTATTTCCAACGCCCGGTGCGGCGGGCCGTGCTTGGCGTCGGCGACGACTGCGCGCTGCTCGCGCCGCAGCCGGGCATGCAGCTGGCCATCTCCAGCGACATGCTGGTGCAGGGCCGCCACTTCTTTGCCGATGTGGACCCGCGCACGCTGGGCCACAAGGCGCTGGCCGTCAACCTCAGCGACCTGGCCGCCAGTGGCGCGCAGCCGCTGGCTTTTACGTTGGCGTTGGCCCTGCCCGCTGTCGATGCGCCCTGGCTGCAAGGCTTCTCGGAAGGCATGTTCGCCCTGGCCGATGCCCATGGCTGCGAGCTGGTCGGCGGCGACACCACCCAGGGCCCGCTGAACATCTGCATCACCGTGTTTGGCGAGGTGCCGGCCGGCCAGGCGCTGCTGCGCAGCGGCGCCCAGCCCGGCGATGACATCTACGTCAGCGGCCACCTGGGCGATGCCCGCCTGGCGCTCGAAGCCTTGCTGGGCCACGTGCAACTGCCGCCCGCCGCCTTGGCCGCTGCCCGCCAGCGGCTGGAGAGCCCCAGCCCGCGCGTCGGCCTGGGCATCGCGCTGCGCGGTATCGCCAGCAGCGCGCTGGACCTGAGCGATGGCCTGGTCGGCGACCTGGGCCATATCCTGCAAGCCAGTGGTGTGGGTGCGCAGCTGCAGGCAGACCGGGTCCTGGCGCGCATGGCGGCGATTGCGGGCGTGCAGGGCTCCGCCCTCAAGCTCCCCCCCGATCTTCAACTGCAGTGCTGCCTGGCAGGCGGCGATGACTACGAGCTGTGCTTTACCGCCGCCGCAGACCGGCGCAGCGCCGTACAGCAGGCCAGCCTGGCAGCGAACACACCGGTGCAGCGCATCGGCCGCATCACCGCTGAACCAGGCCTGCGCGTGCACGATGCGCAGGGCCAGGCCATGGCGCAGCGCTGGGCCTCGTTTGACCACTTCGCACCCTGAGCCAGCCAGGTCGGCCGCCACTGCACAGCAGCGGCCTGCAGGCTTATGATGGCGGGCATGAGCGATACGCCCTTTTCCCCTTCCGCGCCCGGCGCCGCCGACCGCAATGCGGCACCGCGACGCGCCCACTGGGCTTTCATGCTGCGCAACCCGCTGCACTGGATGGCGCTGGGCTTTGGCTCCGGCCTGAGCCCCATTGCACCGGGCACGGTGGGCACCCTCTGGGCCTGGGTCGCCTACCTGGTGCTGCAGCTGTGGCTGACACCAGCGGCCATTGGCTGGGTGATTGCGGCCTCCCTGGTGCTGGGCTGGTGGGCCTGCACGGCCACCGCACGCAACCTGGGCGTGGCTGATCCGGGCGCCATCGTCTGGGACGAGATCATCGCCTTCTGGCTCATTCTGTGGCTGGTCATGCCCACAGGCTTTTGGGGCCAGTTGACGGCCTTTGTGCTGTTCCGTTTCTTCGATGCCGTCAAACCCCAGCCGGTGCGCTGGGCGGACCGCTGCTTCAAAGGCTTTGGCTGGGGCGGCGGATGGGGCATCATCTGGGACGATCTGGTCGCCGCCTTCTGCACCTTGCTTGTCATCGCGATAGGGAGACATCTGCTATGAACGCCACCGCCGCCTTGCTGACCAGGGATGGGCTGCCCATCCCCGAAGCCGTCACCCAGCTGGCCCAGCACCTGGTCCAACGGCGCTGGATGATGGCCACTGCCGAAAGCTGCACCGGCGGCCTGATTGCCGGTGCCTGCACCGAGCGGCCCGGCTCCAGCCAATGGCTGGATTGCGGCTTTGTCACCTACTCCAACCGTGCCAAATCGGCGATGCTGGATGTGCCCGCTGCGCTGATTGCCGCCCACGGCGCGGTCAGCGAACCGGTAGCCCGCGCCATGGCCCAGGGCGCGATTGCCCAGTCACAAGCGCAAGTCAGTGTGGCCGTTACCGGCGTGGCAGGCCCCGATGGCGGCAGCGCCAGCAAACCCGTGGGCACCGTCTGGTTTGGCTGGCAGGTCGCTGGCCAGCTGCACAGCGAAGTGCAGCGTTTTGACGGCGACCGCCACGCCATCCGCCAGGCCACCGTGCAGCATGCGCTGCGCCGCCTGCTGGAGCTGGTGCAGGCCGCGCCGGCGCAGTAAGCGCCGTCCGACACCCAAACTTTGACTTCGCCGATGGGGTGGACGGCCGCTCTGCGCGACACTGCAAGCACAGCAATCCGGTTTGCAGCACTCTTCTGACTGACAGCCGATGCGAACAAGAGGAGAACTCAGATGAAACGACTTGCCATCACCACTGCTTCCATCGTTCTGGCGCTGAGCGGCCTGACCGCCTGCTCCAGCAACCCCACCAATGCCCAGATCGGTACCGGCGTCGGCGCCGTAGCCGGTGGTGTATTGGGTGATGCCGTGTTCGGCTCTACGTTGGGCACCATTGGCGGTGCAGCAGCCGGTGCCTATTTTGGTAACCAGGTGGGCGACAACATGGACGGCAACCGCCGCCGCCGTTAAGCGCTGAAGACCAGGGGTTGCAACCCCCTGCATCCGGCCGTCTTAACGGCTGGCTGCCATCAGCAGCACCAGTACCAACAGCACCGCCAGCGCGGCGAACAGAATTTTTACCCAGCTATAGGGTTGCTCACCGGCCAACTGGCCGGTGTAGCCGTTGGCCAGAATCTGGTAGCTCTTGCTGCCATAGGTATAGCCCACCAGCCACACGGGCACCAGCACATGCTTGAAGCTGCGCCCCTGGTACTGGCGCTGCACCTGCAGATTGCGGTAGGTGTCACCCGGTACCTGGCGCGCGCACAGTGCCTGCACCTGCTGGTCCATATCCCCCTCGTTGATCGTCGCAGCCCGGTTCAGATCGACCTGGTAGCGCTCCACCGTCCAGCCGCGCACAAACTCGGGCGAATAGGGTTTCAGGTCGGTCCGGGTCGGAAAAGGCTCGACCTTCTGCAGCAGCCCCTGGTGCACCCCGACCGTGCCTGCCACCAGCTCATCGTCAAAGAAATGCTGCAGGCTGCCCGATGCCGGCTCCCAGCGCACATGGCGTACCTGGCGCGTGCTGATGTTGCCATTGGCATCGCGGTACTGCTCGGTCGTGTAGTAGTAAAAACCGGCATCGGCCCGCCACTGGGCCTGCACATGGGCATCAAAGGTCCAGTACGGCAGGTAGATGCCTTTGAGCGTATCGGTCAGCGCCGCGTTCTTGAACTTGTTGGGCGCAAACCAGCGGCTGCCATACCACTTGCGGATCAGGTCGCGCACCTGCCCGTCGCTGATCTTGAACGGCAGCAGGCTCTGCGGCGTGATCGCATCATTGCGCTCTTCATGCGCCTGGATGGCCGGTGAGCCGCAAAAATCGCAGCGTGATGCCACCCGCCCATCGACAAACACCGAAATCGCCCGGCAGTTCTGGCACTGGTACTCGCGCCGCGCCTCGCCCCAGCCGCGCCCGCTGGCGGGATGGGCCAGTGCTGCAGCCAGGTCCTGCTCGACGATCTCGCCATCCAGCTGCTTTTGCTGGTCGTCCGTCCAGGGCACCACCGTGCCGCAGTACGGGCATTTGAGCGACTGGGCCTTGGCATTCCATTCCAGATTACCGCCGCATTCGGGGCAGACATGCTTGGCCACCATCGAGGTCGGCGGTGGCGCAAAGGGATCAGGGGCGGGCGTCGGTGAATTCACGGTCCAACTCAGCGTTGGCGCACAGCAGGTCTGCGCCACGGGTTCTCAAAATGGGGACACACATACGCGCATGCACCGGCCAAGGCGGCGGGGCATGCGCGAGCAGCGCAGATTTATCCGCGCAGGAATTCGTTCAGCGATTCCTGCGAGATGCGCCAGGCGCTGCCGATCTTGCGGCCCTTGAGCGCGCCCGATTCCAGCTCGGCCACGACGTCCTGCACCGTCACGCCCAGCGCCTGCGCGGCCTGCTCGGGGGTCAGCACCTGCACGCCTCCTGCAGCCGGGGCCGCCGGCGCGGCTTGCGCCGCCTGTGCTGCCGCTGGCGAGAACGGGTCGGCTGCAGCTGCACCCGACGGCTGCTGCATGCCCTTCATCATCTCCTGCGCCATGCCAAAGCCCATCGCCATCGTCGCCGGGATCGTGGCCGCTGCCGCACCTTCGCCGCCATTGGCCATCGCCTGGCCCATCTGGTACTTCACATAGTCGTTGAGGTTGCCGATCGCGCTCATCGACGAGCGCTTGTCGATCGCTTGCTCCACCTCCGGCGGCACCGAGACGTTTTCCAGCAGGAAGCTGGTGATCTCCAGGCCGTACTTTTCAGTCACGGCCGGGTTGATCAGCTGCAGCAGCGCATCGCCCATCTCGGTGTAGCGCTGGGCCACATCGAGCACGGGCACCTGGGCCTTGGCCAGCGCTTCGCTGAAGATGCTGACAATGCGCGAGCGCATCGTGTCGGCAAACTCGTCGAGGCGGAAGTTCTGGTCCGTGCCCGCCACTTCCTTGAGGAACTTGGCCGGCTGCACGATGCGGAAGTCATAGGTGCCGAAGGCGCGCAGGCGCACGACGCCAAAGTCCTTGTCACGCATCATCACCGGGTTGGAGGTGCCCCACTTGTTGCCGGTAAACAGGCGCGTGTTGATGTAGTACACATCACACTTGAACGGCGAGTTGAAGCCGTATTTCCAGCCGCGCAGGGTCGACAGAATCGGGATGTTCTGCGTCGTCAGCTGGTGGCGGCCGGGGCCGAACAGGTCGGCGAACTGGCCTTCCGAGACAAACTGCACCTGCTGCGATTCGCGCACGATCAGCTGGGCGCCGTTCTTGATTTCCTTGTCCTCATCGGGCCAGCGGTACGACAAGGTATCGCGCGAGTCATCGGTCCACTCGATGATCTCGATCAGTTGCTTGGTGATGATGTTCATGAGGTTCATCGGTGATCCTTGGCCAAAAGAGATGAAAACCAGGCCATTCTAGAGCCACTGCCCGCGTGGAGCGATGACGATCTGCGGCCTGATGGCAAAACAGCCGCAAAAGCGGCTGTTGTCAGAGACTTGTTTACATCTGGCGGTCAGGCACCGCAGCACTTCTTGTACTTCTTGCCGCTGCCGCAGGAGCAGGGGTCGTTGCGGCCGGGCACTTCGCCCTTGACGATGGTGGCCTGGCGCGGGCCCATGCTCTTCCAGATCTGGCGCAGGTCATACACCGCCCAGATCGCCTCGCCAAAGGTCTCCACGCGCTCCTGGCTGGTGCTGGCGGGGCCGTTTTCGTCATACATGCAGACGGTGGGCGTGCCGGTGTCGTCCTCGGTCAGCGCCACCACCGATTCCAGCGCATCATTCAGCCAGCGGGCGGCTTCCTTGTCGCGTGGTGCGGCCCACTCGTCGGCCCAGTTTTCGACGACGAACATGAAGCCCAGCGCCCAGACCTGGCCAAAGGATGGAATCTCCTGGCCGTCCAGCTCCTGGCGCTCTTCCTCGGGCAGGCTGGCAATCGCGCCGCGCATGTCCATCGCATCGGGTTGGAAGGTGTCGTCATCTTCCAGGCTCTTCACATCGGCGTCGAGCTGGGCGCTCACCTCGTTCCAGCGGATCTGCCACAGCTCCAGAAAGCGATCCTGCTGGGCCCGGTCCTTGAAGGCCGGCAGCTGCGGCAGCTGGCCGTCGGCATCGCGCTCGATCAGCTCGCCATCACCCACCAGCATCGGCAGGTACTCTTCGACCGGCACCGCGCGGCGCGTGCAGACCAGCGCGGTGAGTGCGCCATCCGCAAACTCCCACTGCGGAATCTCTTCGGCGCGTGTGCGCATGTCTTCCAGGATCTGGTCGATCTCGGTCAACTGGTCGTCATTCAATCCATCGGGGATCTGGGGCTGGGTCATCGGAGCTCTCTCAATAGGGGGCCGCGCAGCTCAAAGCCCTGCGTGCTTGCAATGCCACCGGTGCGCCCTATGATGGGGCTGGTTTTGTAACAACATTGCAATGGCAGACGGCCGCTGCGCCAGGCAGGGCCTGCAGTGTAGCGCCACCACGGCGCCTGTGCTGCAGCCCGGGATTTGCGCGCCGGCCCGGCCGGCCTGACCTGCACCGACTCCCGATGAACCAGCTCCACAAGATTTTTCCCGTCCGCTACACCGTCATGGTGCTGTGCATGCTGTTGCTGCTGGCCGGCATCATTGCGCTGGCACTGCAGGGCAGCCCCTGGTGGTGGCTGGCCGTGCTGGCCGGCGCCGCACTCACGCTGCTGGGTCTGCGCGACCGCCGCCAGACGCGCCACGCCATCCTGCGCAACTACCCGGTCATCGGCCATATGCGCTTTTTCCTGGAATTCATCCGCCCGGAAATGCGCCAGTACTTCATCGAAAGCGACACCGAAGCGCTGCCCTTCTCGCGCGCCCAGCGCTCGCTGGTCTACCAGCGTGCCAAGGGAGATCCGGACAACCGCCCTTTCGGCACCTTGATGGATGTGGGCGCACGCGGCTATGAATGGGTCAACCACTCGATGGCACCCACTCGGCTGGACGGCCATGATTTCCGCGTCTGGATTGGCGGCTCGCCCGATGCGCCATCGCAGTCGGTGGCGCCCTGCACCCAGCCCTACCATGCCAGCGTGTTCAACATCTCGGCGATGAGCTTTGGCGCGCTGTCGGCCAATGCCATCCTGGCGCTGAACAAGGGTGCGCAGATTGGCGGCTTTGCCCATGACACCGGCGAAGGCTCGATCAGCCAGCACCACCGCGTGCATGGTGGCGATCTGATCTGGGAAGTCGCCTCGGGCTATTTCGGCTGCCGCAACGATGACGGCAGCTTCAGCGAAGAGCGCTACATCGCCAACGCTACCCAGCCCCAGGTCAAGATGATCGAGCTCAAGCTCAGCCAGGGCGCCAAGCCCGGCCATGGCGGTGTGCTGCCCGGCGCCAAGGTCACCCCCGAGATCGCGGCGGCACGCGGCATACCGGTCGGCATCGACTGCATCTCGCCGGCCCGGCACAGCGCCTTCTCCACGCCCGAGGAGATGATGCATTTCATCGCCCGGCTGCGCCAGCTGTCGGGCGGCAAGCCCACCGGCTTCAAGTTCTGCCTGGGCCACCCCTGGGAATGGTTTGCGATTGTCAAGGCCATGCTCAAGACCGGCATCACGCCGGACTTCATCGTCGTCGACGGTGCCGAAGGCGGCACCGGCGCAGCGCCGGTCGAGTTCACCGACCACGTCGGCGTGCCGCTGCAAGAAGGCCTGCTCCTGGTGCACAACACCTTGATCGGTGTGAACCTGCGCGACCGCATCAAGCTGGGCGCAGCCGGCAAGGTCATCACCGCCTTTGACATCACCCGCATGATGGCGCTGGGCGCCGACTGGTGCAATGCCGGCCGGGGCTTCATGATGGCGCTGGGCTGCATCCAGGCCCAGACCTGCCACACCGGCAACTGCCCCACCGGCGTGACCACGCAGGATGCCGTGCGCCAGCAGGCGCTCGTCGTGCCCGACAAGGCCACGCGTGTCGCACAGTTCCACAAAAGCACTTTGCATGCGCTGCAGGAGCTGGTGCAGGCCGCCGGCCTGCGCCACCCCTGCGAGCTCAATGCCCACCACATCGTGCGCCGCATCAGCGACACCGAGGTGCGCCTGCTGTCCAACCTGCTCTTGCAGGTGCGGCCCGGCGCGCTGCTCGACGACCTGGCGCACCAGCATGACGTCTTCCGCACCTACTGGCCGCTGGCCAGCGCCGAGAGCTTCCAGCCGCTGGCGCAGCCCCATGTCAAACCGTCGGCGCCGGCCGACCACCACGACATGGTGCCCCAGGCGGCAGGCGGTCGCTGAACGGGCAGCGATAATGCAAGGTTTTCACTGTTGCTGGAGTGGCCGCTGCGGCGTGCGCCCCGCTTGCGCATGACCGATACCGCTCCCCCCTTACAGCCCCCTGCCGCCGCTGGCGCCCCGTCCGGCGCCCTGCCTGCCGGGCGCGCGGACTATGCCGGCTTTTTGCAGCAGCACCTGGCTAGCCAGACCTTCAATGTGGTGCGCTACGAGCTGCCCGGCGAATCCGTCTGGCTCAAAAAGGCGGGCCCGGCGATTGCGGCCTGGCGCTACCGGACCTTGGGCCTGCTCTCGCGGCTTCTCGATGTGCCGGTGCTGCAGCCCGTCGTCAACCCCGGCGGGCGCACGGCCATTGCCACCGAAGTGCGGCGCCTGCGCGACCTGCATGCGCGCGGCCTGCGCGTGCCGATGGTGCTGGCCGATGCACCCGATGGCTTTCTGATGCGCCACCTGGGCCTGCCTGGCGGCAATACGCCATCGCTCAGCGACGAGATCGAAGCAGCAGCCCGGCAAGCGCCCGCCAGCACCCTGGTGCTGTGGCAGCAGGGCTTTGCGGCCTTGCAGCGCGTGCATGCCAGCGGCACCTGCCTGAGCCAGGCCTTTGCCCGCAACATGGTGCGCTGCCCCGATGGCGTCATTGGCTATATCGATTTCGAGGACGACCCGCTGGCGACCCTGCCTCCTGCGCTGTGCATCGTCAAGGATGCGCTGTGCTACGCGCATTCCACCGCGCTGTTCCTGGACAACGCCGGCACCCTGGAGGCCGCCCGTGTTGACTGGCAGGCCTGGCTCGCGCAGACCGAGCCTGCGGTGCGCACAGCGCTCGAGCGCACCGTGCAGCAGATGCGCTGGGTCGGCAAGCTGCCCAACCAGCGCAAGCTGGGGCGCGATACCTTGCGGCTGCGGGCGATGGTCGGCCTGCTGCGTCCGCTGCCTTAAGAGCCTGCTCCAGGCATCTCACAGACGAAAAAATGGCCTGCATCTGCAGGCCATTGTTTTTGGAGCGGGTGGCGATCAGCCCTTGGCGGTCTCCACCACGGGCACCTGTACCGGCACATTCTCCAGCACCGGCTCATTGTTGAGCACGGCGTTGAGCTTGGTGTAGTCCAGCGCGTTCTCCCAGCGCGAGACCACGACGGTGGCGACGGCATTGCCGATGAAGTTGGTCAGCGAACGGCATTCGGACATGAAGCGGTCCACACCGAGGATCAGTGCCATGCCGGCCACGGGCACTTCCGGCACCACGGCCAGCGTAGCAGCCAGGGTGATGAAGCCCGCGCCGGTCACACCGGCAGCGCCCTTGGAGCTCAGCATCGCCACCAGCAGCAGTGCGATCTGGTGTCCCAGGGTCAGGTGGGTGTCGGTCGCCTGGGCGATGAACAGCGCCGCCAGGGTCATGTAGATGTTGGTGCCGTCGAGGTTGAACGAGTAGCCGGTAGGAACCACCAGGCCCACCACCGACTTGCTGCAACCGGCCTTTTCCATCTTGTGCATCAGCGAAGGCAGCGCCGATTCGGACGACGAGGTGCCCAGCACCAGCAGCAGCTCATCCTTGAGGTAACGGATCAGCTTGAGCACCGAGAAGCCGCAGGCACGGGCCACGGCACCCAGAATCACCAGCACGAACAGCAGCGAAGTGATGTAGAAGGTCAGCACCAGCTCGGCCAGGTTCAGCAGCGAGCCCAGACCGAACTTGCCGATCGTGAAGGCCATCGCACCGAAGGCACCGATGGGGGCGAGCTTCATCACGATGTTGACCAGCTTGAAGACGGGCTTGGTCAGGGATTCGAGCAGGTTGAGCACCGGCTTGCCACTGTCGCCGACCATCGCCAGCGACACGCCAAACAGCACCGCCACCAGCAGCACCTGCAGAATGTTGTCGCCGACAAAGGGGCTGATCAGCGTCTTGGGGATGATGTCCATCACAAAACCGCTCAGGGTCATGTCATGCGACTTGGCCACATAGGTGCTGACTTCCTTCTGGTCCAGATCGGCCACATTGATGTGCATGCCGGCGCCCGGCTGCATCACATTGGCCACGATCAGGCCCACGATCAAGGCCAGGGTCGAGAAGGTCAGAAAGTACACCATCGCCTTGCCGAACACGCGGCCAACCGCGCTCAGGTGCGTCATGTTCGCAATGCCCGTCACGATGGTCAGAAAAATCACCGGTGCGATGATCATCTTGATCAGCTTGATGAAGGCATCGCCAAAGGGCTTCATCGCCGCACCATACTGGGGCTCGAAATGCCCCAACAAGACGCCGATGATGATGGCCACGATCACCTGGAAGTACAAAGTCCGGTAAAAAGGCGGTGCCTGTACGGGCGCCAGGCTGGCGTTGGAATCGATCTGCATGGTGGGGCTCCAAAGATACGCAGCACCAAGTCGGTGCACTGAGGCGCGTTTGTATCCCAGCCCTTACAGATTGCCCATTAGACATTAGTATTAGGCGCCGCCTTCCCAGAGCTACGGAAAACCCAAACCCAGGGAAACTACCTAGCCAGTTGTACAACCTCCTCTATGATTGCCCGCCGCTCCCTGCGATCCCTGTGGACCTTCTGCGCCGTGCTGCTGAGCACGGCCGCTGCTGCTGCGGGCGCCTGGCACTGGATGCTGCAGCACAGCCTGGCCGAGGAGAATATGCAGGCCCACCGGCAGCTGGGCCTGTACGCCCAGGCCATGGGCCAGCGGCTGGACCGCTACCGGGTGCTGCCCGATGTGCTGGCGCTCGATGCCGAGCTGCGCGAGGCGCTGACCCATCCGCAAAGCCCCGAGCAGGTGCTGCGTCTGAACCAGAAGCTGGAGCAGGCCAATGGCGCCAGCCTGGCCTCCACCCTCACCTTGATCGATGCCCATGGCGTGGCGCTGGCCGCCAGCAACTGGCGCGGCCCCTCCAGCAACGTCGGGGAGGACTACAGCTTTCGCCCCTATGTGCAGCTGGCGCTGGCCCAGGACAAAGGCAGCTTCTACGGCATCGGCATGACCACTGGCGAGGCCGGCTATTTCCTCTCGCGCGCCATCACCAGCGATGCCGGCGGCCAGCACCGGGTGCTGGGGCTGATCGCCATCAAGATCGTGCTGCTGGAGCTGGAGCGCGAGTGGATCCAGAACCCCGATATCGTGCTGGCCAGCGATGCCAATGGGGTCGTGTTTCTGGCCAGCAATGACGACTGGCGCTACCGCACGCTCAAGACCATCGATGCCAGCGCGCAGCAGGAGATGGACCGCACCCAGCAGTACCGCAGCCAGCCGCTGCGGCCGCTGCGCCACGCGCAGATCACGCCGCTGGCCGAAGGTGGTGCGCTGGTGCAGTGGCAGGATCCCCCGGTGGGCCGCAAGCTCTGGCAAAGCATGACCTTGCCCGAAACCGGCTGGCAGCTGCACATCCTGCACGATGTGGACATCAGCGAGGCAGCGGCCTGGTGGGCCGCTGCGGCTGCCGGCGGTGGCTGGCTGGCGCTGTCGCTGCTGCTGCTGTATGCGCGCCAGCGCCAGCGCCTGTCTGC
Source organism: Comamonas sp. B21-038 (assembly GCF_022387135.1). Lineage (GTDB taxonomy): Bacteria > Pseudomonadota > Gammaproteobacteria > Burkholderiales > Burkholderiaceae_C > Comamonas > Comamonas sediminis. The sequence goes on along the minus strand of NZ_CP092462.1, from coordinate 4,965,040 downwards.
GCTGCGCCAGCGCAGCCGCGAAGAGCTCGAGGCACTCCTCAAGCAGCATGCGCAGGAGTTGCGCACCGCGCAGGATGGCATCGTGGCCGCCGCCCACCAGGCCGATGCCGGCCACAGCCAGAGCCTCGAGCACCTGCCCCAGGGCGTGGTGGTTATTGATGCCGCGCTGAACCTGGTGGCCTGGAACTCCCGCTACATGGAGCTGTTCCGGCTGCCGGCCGGCCTGCTGAAAGTGGGCATGCCGGTCGAGGAGCTGTACCGCTATAACGCGCGCCGGGGCCTGCTGGGCTCGGGCGACATTGACGAGGCCATCGAGCGGCGCATGCAGTTTCTGCGCAGCGGCAAGCCCCATGCGCGCGAGAGCGAAAAGGCCGACGGCACCGTGCTGGAGATCCGTGGCAACCCCTTGCCCGATGGCGGCTTTGTGACCAGCTATGCCGACATCACCAGCTACAAGAATGCCGCGCGCGAGCTGCGCTCCCTGGCCGATGCGCTGGAAAAGCGCATTGCCGACCGCACCGAAGACCTGGCCCAGGCCAAGCGCGAAGCCGAACAAGCCAACCGCTACAAATCCAAGTTCGTGGCCGCCGCGGTGCATGACCTGCTGCAGCCGCTGAACGCCGCGCGGGTGTTTGTGTCGCTGCTGCGCCAGCATGTGCAGGGCGACAAGGCCTTGGAGCTTGCCAGCGATGTCGAAGGGGCGCTGGCCTCTCAGGACGATATCCTCAACAGCCTGCTCGACATCGCACGCATGGAATCGGGCCAGCTGGAGGTCCAGCGCCGTGACTTTGACATCCAGCCGATGCTGGCCCAGCTGGGCAGCAGCCTGGGCGTGCTGGCCCAGGGCCATGGCCTGGAGCTGCAGGTCATCCGCTGCCGCGCCAGGGTGCACAGCGACGAGGCGCTGCTGCGCCGCATTGTGCAGAACTTTCTGTCCAACGCCATCCGCTACACGCGGCGTGGCCGCATCGTGCTGGGCTGCCGGCGCGTCGGCCGGCATCTGCGCATCGAGGTGCATGACCAGGGCCCCGGCATCCCCGAGAGCCTGCACCGCGAGATCTTTGAAGAATTCCGCCGGCTGGAGACCGGCCGCCAGCATGAGCGCGGTGCCGGCCTGGGTCTGGCCATCGTCGACCGCCTGGGGCGCCTGCTGCAGCACCCGATTGGCCTGCGCTCGACCTTGGGCCGGGGCTCGGTCTTCTGGGTCGAAGTGCCGCTGAGCCAGGCCGCACTGCCGCAGGCGCTGTCTCACCAGGCCGCCGAAACCACCGCGGCGAGCGGCCAGGCCGCACCGCTGCAAGGCGCCAGCGTCTGGTGCATTGGCCAGGCCGCCATTCAAGGCACCGCGCCGCTGCTGCAACGCTGGGGCTGCCAGGTGGCGCAGCATGCCGATGCCGAGGCGGCGTTGGCGCAGGCCCGGAACGGCCCAACGCCGTGGCCTGCCTTTGTCGTGGTCGATGCGGCGCATGCCAGCCCGGCCACAATACGCGCCTTGCTGGCCTGCGGGCCCAAAACGCCGGGCGTCGTCTGGCTCAGCACCGATGCCGGCCACCAGGACGCCGCCAGCCAACAGGCCAGTGCGTGGGGCTGGGGGGTGCTGACGCAGCCTGCGCGGCCTGCCGCTCTGCGTGCGCTGGTCGGCCAGCTGCTGCTAAGAGCCGGTAACACGACCAGCAAACCGAAGGTTTGCGGTTGAGACTAGGCGTCAAGCCGCAGGCAGTACAGTAGTACGACAAGGCTTGGCGCGGCCGGCGAGGCAACGACGTATCAAGGGTTGTGTTAGCGGCTCTAAGGCAGCGCTGAGTCGTCCGTGGGCATACCGCCGTCCGCCTCCAGGTTGCGCACCAGCACGGCAACCTGGGTGCGGCTGTGGCAGCCGAGCTTTTTCAGAATCGCGGTCACATGCACCTTCACGGTGTGTTCGGTCACGCCCATCTCCTGCGCAATCTGCTTGTTGAGCAGGCCATCGGCCAGGTACAGCAGGGTCTTGAACTGGTGGGGCGTCAGCTGCGCCAGGCGGGCGGCCAGCTCGGCGTCTTCCTGCGACAGCTCGGCAGCCATCGAGGGGAAGACGGTGTCCCCCTCCATCACCGCCTCGATGGCTGCAGTGATGGCATCGGCCGATGCCGCCTTGGAGATAAAGCCCGAGGCGCCGAACTGCTGGGCGCGGCGGATGATGCGCGGGTGGTCGTTGGACGAGATGACCACCACCGGCAGCTGCGGGTAGGCGCCGCGCACATGCAGCAGCGCCGAGAAACCATGGGTGCCGGGCATCGTCAGGTCAAGCAGCACCAGCTCGATGCCGGGGTGCGCCGCCAAGGCTGCGCTGAGCGAGCTGGCACTGGAGGCTTCCAGCACCTCTAAGGCAGCAAAACGCCCCCGGATCACCTGCACCACGGCAGCGCGAAACAGGGGGTGGTCATCGGCAACAAGCAGAGCGGGAGGGGACATAGGCGATAGTCTGCCATTTGCGTGGACCTGTGCGGCGCCGCCCACCTGAAGTCCCGCTGACCTGCTGTGTTTTCGCGTCAATCCATCGAGATCTTCGCCGCATCGACAATCGATTTCCAGTGCGCCGCATCGCGGGCCAGCAGCGGCTTAAACTCCGCCGGCGTCGAGCCCACGGGGATCAGGCCCATGTCCAGCAGGCGCTTGCTGATCTCGGGCATCCTGACAATGGCGGCCAGCTCGTTGCCCAGCTTGTCCACAATCGGCTGCGGTGTGCTGGCCGGCACAAAGTAGCCAAACCAGCCATTGGCCTCAAAGCCGCTGTAGCCGGCCTCGGCCATCGTCGGCACATCGGGCAGCGCGGGGTGGCGCTGCGAGCCGGTCACCGCCAGGATGCTGACCTTGTCCGATTTGATATGCGGGTAGGCCGCAGCTGCATCGATGAAGGCCGACTCCAGCTGGCCGCCCAGCATGGCCGCCATCTCCGGGCCCGAGCCCTGGTACGGCACGTGGACCATGTCAATGCCGGCCTTGAGCTTGAGCTGCTCGCCATGCAGATGCGAGGAGGTGGCATTGCCGTACGAGCCGTAGTTGAGCTTGCCCGGCTGGGCCTTGGCCTTGGCGACGAACTGCTGCAGGCTGGTGATGCCCGCGCTGCGCGGCACGAACACCAGGTCGGCCGACTTGGCCGCCTGCGACACCGGCGCCAGGTCGCTCAACTGGTAAGGCACCTTCTTGTACAGCGCTGGGATCTGCACCAGCGCGGTAATGCCCAGCAGCACCGTGTAGCCATCGGCGGGCGCCTTGGCCACCAGGTCGTTGCCCATCATGCCGCTGGCACCGGGCTTGTTGTCCACAATCACCGGCTGGCCCCAGCGCTGCGACAGCTGGGTGCCCATCAAGCGGGCAATGATGTCGGTGCCGCCCCCTGCCGGGTAGGGCACCACCAGGCGGATGGGCTTGCTGGGGTAGTGGTCGGCGGCCAGGGCGCTGCCGGTGGCAAGCACCAGCGCAGCGCAGGCAGCAGTGGTGAGCACACGGCCCAGGGCCGAGCGGCGGTTTTGCATGGTTTGTCTCCTATTGCTGGTTATGCCGCTGGCGCGCTCTGTGGCGTGCGCGGGGCGCTGGTCATGGTCAAAGCGTTCGGGCAATGATTTCCTTCATGATCTCGTCGCTGCCGCCGTAGATGCGGCCAATGCGGGCATCGGTCCAGGCCCGGCCGACCTGGTACTCGGTCATGTAGCCGTAGCCGCCGTGCAGCTGCAAAAATTCGTCGAGTAGCTTGTTCTGCAGCGCCGTCGCATTGAGCTTGACCATGGCTGCACGGTCCGGTGTCAGCTCGCGCGTCAGGTGCAGGCGCATGCAGTCGTCGACAAACACGCGCAGCATCGTCGCCTGGGCCTTGGCCTCGGCCAGCTTGAAGCGGGTGTTCTGGAACTCGAACACCGTCTGGCCAAAGGCCTTGCGCTCGCGGGTGTAGTCCACCGTCTTCTGCAAAAAGGCCTCGATCGACATGGCAGCCCGCACCGCCACCACCAGGCGCTCCTGCGCCAGCTCGTGCATCAGGTACTTGAAGCCCATGTTCTCTTCGCCCAGCAGGTTGTCCACCGGCACGCGCACGTTGTCAAAGAACAGCTCCGAGGTGTCCTGCGCCATCAGGCCGATCTTCTCGAGCTTGCGGCCCTTGGCAAAGCCGGGCGTGCCGTCTTCCACCACGATCAGCGACACGCCCTTGGCACCCAGCTCGGGCGCCGTCTTGCAGACCACCACGACGATCTCGGCATTGATGCCATTGGTGATGAAGGTCTTGGCGCCATTGATCACATAGTGGTCGCCGTCGCGCCTGGCCGTGGTGCGCACCGATTTGAGGTCGCTGCCCGCGCCGGGCTCAGTCATCGCGATCGCGCCGATCATCTCGCCGGCCGCCATCTTGGGCAGCCAGCGGTCTTTTTGCGCGGTGCTGCCATAGGCATGGATATAGGGCGCGACGATGTCCGAATGCAGCGGAAAGCCCAGGCCGCTGGCGCCCGTGCGGGCAATCTCTTCGATCAGCACGGCGGCATGGCCAAAATCGCCCCCGCTGCCATAGGGCTCGGGCAGCATGGTGTTCAAGAGGCCCTCGCGGCCGGCCTTGCGCCAGACCTCCTTGGGGACGATGCCATCGCGCTCCCACTGCGCATGGAAGGGCACGATCTCCTTGTCAAAGAAATGGCGGACGGCATCACGAAACTGCAGATGGTCTTCGCGGAACACGCTGCGTTGGGTCAGATCTTGCATGGTGGTCAGAGGGTGGAACGAAGAAAAATGAATGGGGGGCATCAGCCCTGGGCACCGCTGGTACTGCGCAGGCCAAAGCCCGCCTGCGGCGACGCCTTGAACCGATCCTTGAGCACGCGGCGCAGCAGCTTGCCGGTCTCCAGCCGGGGCAGGCTGGGCTCGAACACCAGGCGCTGGGGCCGCTTGACCTTGGACAGGCTGGCGGCCGCGTGGTCAACGATCGCGCGCGCCATGGCCTCGTCGGGCGCAAAGCCGGGCTTGAGCACCACGACGGCCAGGGTCTGCTCGCCAAAGTCCTCATCGGGCACGCCGACGACGGCCACCTCTTCCACGGCGGCATGCTGGGCCAGCGCGTTCTCGATCTCCTGCGGGTAGAGGTTCACCCCGCCCGACAGGATCAGGTCGGCGCGCCGGTCGCTCAGGAACAGAAAGCCGTCGGCATCGACATGTCCGATGTCGCCATAGGTGGCCCAGCCGCGCGCATCGATGGCCTCGCGCGTCTTGCGCTCGTCATTGAGGTACTGGAAGGCACCGCCGCCCGAGAAATAGACCCGGCCGACCTCGCCCACGCCCAGCTCCTGCCCGTCGTCGCCGACGATATGCAGCTGGCCGCTGATGGCCCGGCCGACCGAGCCTGGCCGTGCACGCCATTCGGCCGAATCGATCAAGGTGGTGCCGCAGCCTTCGGAGCCGGCGTAGTACTCCAGCAGGATGTCGCCCCACCAGTCCAGCATGCCCTGCTTGACGGCCACCGGGCAGGGCGCTGCCGCATGGATGGCCACGCGGTGGCTGTCCAGCCGGTAGCGGCGCTTGACCTCGTCGGGCAGCTTGAGCAGGCGCCCCAGCATCGTCGGCACCCACTGGCTGTGGGTGACCTGGTAGCGCTCGATCAGCGCCAGCGCCTGCTCCGGATCGAAGCGGCTCATGATGATGGCCGAGCCGCCGACATCCAGGGTGCGCAGGCTGTAGCGCAGCGGTGCCGCATGGTAGAGCGGCGCGGGCGAGAGGTAGACGGCGTCTTCATCAAACCGCATGCTGCGCATCCATGCGGCTACCTCGGGGTCGCGCTGCGTGCGGTAGGCTGCGGCCAGCAGCGGCTTCTTGATGCCCTTGGGCCGGCCGGTGGTGCCGCTGGAATAGAGCAGATCGCGGCCCAACGGGCGCGTGGCCAGGTCGATCGGCGCGCGCTGGGGTACGGCGGCCAGCGCATCGGCCAAGGGTGCCACACCCGGCGTATCGCCATCGACGGAATAGCAGGCCAGCGCCAGGCCCTGCACGGCCTCCTGCGCGGTGGGCCAGGTCTTGCTGGACACCAGCAGCACCTTGGCACCGCTGTCCTGGGCGATATAGGCCACCTCGGCCGCGGTCAGGTGGGTGCTGATGACGGCGGCATACAGGCCGGCCAGCCGCGCGGCCAGTACCAGCTGCATGATTTCATAGCGGTTCTCCAGCAGCACCGCAATCGTCTCCTCGGCCTGCAGCCCCTGCTGCGCCAGCCACTGCGCCATCTGCTCGGCGCCCTGCGCGATCTCGCCTGCGGTGTAGCACCGGCCGGTATCGGCCTGCGTCAAAACCACCCGCTCGGGCTGGGTCTGGGCCCAGCTGAAGAAGTTGTGCATCTCCTCGGTCTCCGTGGTGCACAGGGGATCGCTGCACGCAATCACCTGTGTTACATCTTTACTTTAATTTTGAATCACTCGTCTCGAATTTCGAGATTTCACAGACAGTATCTGGCGTTTGCTGCGAAATTTACTGCGGGTAAATACCAGTAGGTATTCGGTTTTTTGAAACCTATCATTAATTTAATGATCCACAAGTCTCATTAAATGATGAAAACACCTGTCATTGTCGATGCCATCCGCAGCCCCATGGCCCGGGCCAAACCCGATGGCGCGCTGGCTGAAGTCCACCCGGTCGACCTGCTCTCCCAGGTGCTGGAGCAGCTGGTGGCCCGCAACCAGCTCGACCCCGCGACCGTCGATGACGTGATCTGCGGCTGCGTCAGCCAGGCGGGCGAGCAGGCCGGCACGCCCGGGCGCCTGGCCTGGCTGGCCGCCGGCCTGCCCACCCATGTGCCCTCGACCACGATTGACCGCAAATGCGGCTCCAGCCAGCAGGCGGTGCACTTTGCCGCCCAGGCCATCATGTCCGGCACGCAGGACATCGTCATCGCCTGCGGTGTCGAATCGATGAGCCGGGTGCCGATGGGCAGCTCACGCATGGGCAAGAACACGACCGGCGCCCGCTTTGACGAGCGCTATGCACCGGGCCTCGTGGGCCAGGGGGTGTCGGCCGACCTGGTGGCCGCCAAATGGGGCCTGTCGCGCAGCGATCTGGATGCCTATGCCGCCCGCTCGCACCAGCGCGCCCATGCCGCCCAAAGCAGCGGCGGCTTTGCGCGCGAGATCGTGCCCATCCGCAGCCCGCTGGGCCTTGTCAGTGCTGACGAGACCATCCGCGCCAGCACCACGGCCGAGAAGCTCGCCGGCCTCAAGGCCGTGTTCGAGAGCGAAGAACTCTCGGCCCGCTTTCCGCAGATCCAGTGGAGCACCACGGCCGGCAATGCCTCGCAGATGACCGATGGCGCCAGCGCCATGCTGATCATGAGCGAAGAGCGCGCGCTGCAATTGGGACTGCGACCACGCGCCCGCTTTGTGGCCTTTGATGTCGTGGGCGACGACCCGCTCTACATGCTGACCGCCCCCATCCCCGCCACCCAGCGCGTGCTGGCCAAGGCGCGCATGCAGCTGGGCGACATTGCGCACTACGAGATCAACGAGGCCTTTGCCTCGGTGCCACTGGCCTGGCAGAAGGAGCTGGGCGCCGATGGCGAGCGCCTGAACCCGCGCGGCGGCGCGATTGCGCTGGGCCACCCGCTGGGCGCGTCGGGCCTGCGGCTGATGACCACGATGCTGCATGCACTGGAAGACAGCGGTGAGCGCTATGGCCTGCAGTCGATGTGCGAGGCCGGTGGCATGGCCAACGCCACGATTATTGAAGTGCTGCGCTAAGCGCCTCAGAGAGCCGTCACAACGGCTCCATCGGATTGAACCTTTGAACTGACAAGGATTTTTGAGATGCAATTGACCCAAGGAATGACCGCCCTCGTGACCGGCGGCGTATCGGGGCTGGGCGAAGCCAGCGCTGTGGCCCTGCTGGAGCGCGGCCTGAACGTGGTGGCGGTGGACCTGAACGAAGAGCGCGGCGCCGCGATGGAAAAGCAGTACGCCGGCCAGCTCCGGTTCATCAAGGCCGATGTGGCCGATGCCGAGCAGATGCAAAAGGCCGTGTCTGCCGCGCAGGCCTGGGGCCAGTTCCGTGCGCTGGTGCATTGCGCCGGCATCGGCGGCCCGGTGCGCCTGATCGAGAAGGACGGCAGCCCCGGCTCGCTGGAAAAGTATACGAACATCATCCGCATCAACCAGATCGGTACCTTCAACACCTTGCGCCTGTCGGCCGTCGCGATGGCGCAGAACGAGCCGCTGGAAGGCGAGCGCGGCGCCTGCGTGCTGACCGCCTCGGTCGCAGGCTATGAAGGCCAGATCGGCCAGATCCCCTATGCCTCGTCGAAGGCCGCCGTCATCGGCATGACCATCGTCGCCGCGCGCGATCTGGCCTCCAAGATGATCCGCGTCTGCACCATTGCACCGGGCCTGTTCGACACCCCCATCCTCGCCAAGCTGCCCGAGAACGTGCGCCAGTCGCTCGCCGCGTCGGTCCCCAACCCGGCACGCCTGGGCCGCCCGCCCGAGTACGCGATGACGGCGCTGCACATTCTGGAGAACCCGATGCTGAACGGCGAAACCATCCGCCTGGACGGCGCCATCCGCATGCAACCACGCTGAGGCACTAACACAGCCCTTGATACGTCGTTGCACGCCTTGTCGTACTCTTGTACTGCCTGCGGCTTTGCGCCTCGTCAGGGGCGCTCAGCCTCAACCGCAAACCTTCGGTTTGCTGGGCTGTCTTAGCGCCTCAAAACCCCCTGCCCTGCAGCACCCTTTGAAAGGTCCCCATGTCTGGCTCTGACACCGCCGAACTCCTGGTCGAAACCCGTGGCCCGGTGCTCATCATGCAGCTCAACCGCCCCCAGGCGCGCAATGCCGCCACCTTGGAAATGGCCGAGGCGATGGCCAGTGCGCTCGACGCGCTGGACAGCCGGCCGGACCTCAGGGTAGGCATCATCACCGGCGCAGGCGGCAGCTTTTGCGCCGGCATGGACCTCAAGGGCTTTTTGCAGGGCAAGCGCCCCAGCCTGCCGGGGCGCGGCTTTTGCGGGTTGACGATGCGGCCACCTGCCAAGCCGCTGATCGCGGCGGTGGAAGGCTATGCGCTGGCTGGCGGCTTTGAGGTAGCGCTGGCCTGCGACCTGGTCGTGGCCGCACGCAATGCCCAATTTGGCCTGCCCGAAGTCAAGCGGGGCCTGGCTGCATCGGCCGGTGGCCTGCTGCGCCTGCCCAAACGCCTGCCCTACCACGTGGCGCTGGAATGCATCCTCACCGGCGACATGTTCGGCGCCGAGCGATTTACCCAGCTGGGCCTGGTCAACCGCCTGACCGAGCCCGGCGGCGCACTCGATGCCGCACTGGCGCTGGCGCAGACCATTGCCGCCAATGGCCCGCTGGCAGTCGCCGCGAGCAAGCAGGTGGCCAGCCAGTCCGGCGAATGGCCGCTGGCGGAGATGTTCGAGCGCCAGTCCGCCATCACCGCGCCGGTGTTCAGCTCGCAGGATGCGCGCGAAGGCGCGGCCGCCTTTGCGGAAAAACGCGCACCGGTCTGGAAGGGTGCCTGAACCCCGTCCAGCAACTCTGCGTTGTACAGCCCTTGGACGCGCCACAGAAGCGCGCAGCAGGAGACAAACCCATGCCACGTACCCAGCCTCTTCGCCAGCCCCTGCGGGCCTTGGCGGCCCTGGCGCTGCTCGCCAGCGCGCTCCACGCCCATGCCGAGGCCAGCTGGCCCACGCGCACCATCACCTTGGTGGTGCCCGGCGCCGCCGGCGGGTCGACCGATATTCCCGCACGCCTGCTGGCCCAAAAGCTGGGCCAGCGGCTGGGCCAGCCGGTGATCGTCGACAACAAACCCGGCGCCGGCGGCAGCCTGGGGGCCAGCCTGGTCGCCCGCGCCCAGCCCGACGGCTACACGGTGCTGGTGGGCAACAGCGGCTCCAATGCGATCAACTACACGGCCTATAAAAAGCTCAGCTACCAACCCGGCGACTTTGCCCCGCTGACCGACATGATCTCGTTTGCCAACGTGCTGGTCGTGCCCGCCAAGTCGCCCATCCAGAGCCTGGATGCGCTGGTGGCCGCTGCCAAGGCGCAGCCGGGCAAGCTGTCGTTCTCGTCCGCCGGTGTGGGCCAGACCACGCACCTGATGGGCGAGCTGTTCAAGGAGCGCACCGGCACCGATGTGGTCCACATCCCCTACAAGGGCTCGGCCCCCGGCACGATGGCGATCGTGACCGGCGAGACCCAGTTCATGTTCGACAACATGACCGCCTCGCTGGTCCATATCAAGGACGGCAAGCTGCGCCCGCTGGCTGTCACTGGCGACCAGCGCGAGCCCGATCTGCCCGAGGTGCCGACGATGACCGAGCTGGGCATGCGCAACTTCAACCAGGTCGGTTGGATGGGCTTCTTCGTGCCCGCCAAGACCCCGCCCGAGGTGCAGAAAAAACTGGCCGAGAACCTGCAGGCTGTGCTGCATGACCCCGACATCATGCGCCGCTACCGCGCGCTGGGCGGCCGCCCCGGCGGCATGCCCCAAGCAGACTTTGCCAAGCTGGTGGCCGATGACCAGCAGACCTGGGGCGCGCTGATCCAGAGCCAGCAGCTGCAGCTGGACTGATGCGACCTGCCGATGTTTGACACGCCCACCTCCACCGCCTCTCCCCGCCCAGCGCTGCCTTTCTACTGGCCCAAAGGGGTCTCGCGCGATCTGCGCGTGCCCCGCATCAGCCTGGATGACAACCTGAGCGCCTCGGCCCAGCGCTACCCGGCCAAGCCCGCCATCATCTACGCGGGTGCCAGCACCAGCTATGCCCAGCTGCTGGCCCAGGTGGAGGCGCTGGCCGGCTTCCTGCAGCAGCGCCTGCAGCTGGCACCGGGCCAGCGCGTGCTGCTGCAAAGCCAGAACTGCCCGCAGTTCGTCATCGCCTGCTATGCGATCTACCGCGCCGGTGGCGTGGTGGTGCCGGTGAGCGCAATGACCACCGCCACCGAGCTGCGCTACTACGCCGACAACAGCGGCGCCCGCCTGGCCATCGCCGCCCAGGAGCTGCTGGCCAGCGTCCGGCCCTGCGTGGATGCGGGCCTGCTCGATGCGGTGCTCGTCCATGCCTACAGCGATGCGCTGCCCACCACCCCGCCGCCCGATGCGCTGCCCGAGGTGGTGACGGCGCCGCGCCAGCCGCTGCCCGCCGGGCCCTACCATGGCTTTGCCGATGCATTGGCGCTGCAGCTGGCACCCGGCCCGCGTGTGGCGCAGGCCGACATGCTGGCCACCATCCCCTATACCTCGGGCACCACCGGCCATCCCAAGGGCTGCATGCACAGCCACCACTCGGTGCTGGCATCGCTCACCGGCTCAAGGCTGTGGCGCGGCTTCAATGACGACCTGGTGTTTCTGTCGGTCGCGCCGATGTTTCACATGCTGGGCACGCAGTACGGCATGAACATGCCCATTGCCGTCGGCGGCACGGTGGTGATGATGCCGCGCTGGGATGCGCTGCTGGCCGCGCGGCTGATCGAGCGCCACCAGGTCACCGCCTGGACGGCGCCGCCCAGCATGGTGATCGACCTGTTCAGCCAGGCCACTGCCCATGGGCTGGACCTGTCGAGCCTGGCCATGCTGGCCGGTGGCGGCGCGGCCATGCCCGAGGCGGTATCGCAGATGCTGGCCGAGCGTTATGGCCTGCACTACAGCGAAGGCTATGGCCTGACCGAGACCGCCGCCTTTTTGCATGCCAACCCGCCGGGCCACGCCAAGCGCCAGTGTCTGGGCGTGCCTACCCAGGGCGTGCATTCGATGATCGTCGACCCCGAGACCCTGCAAGAGCTGCCCGCAGGCCAGGTGGGCGAGCTGGTCTCCAGCGGCGAACAGGTGATGCAGGGCTACTGGCGCAATGACGAGGCCAACCGCGCGGCCTTTTTCGAGCGCCATGGCCGGCGCTACTTTCGCACCGGCGACCTGGCCTCGGTCGACGAGGACGGCTACTACTTCATGCGCGACCGCTTGAAACGCATGATCAATGCCAACGGCTACAAGGTCTGGCCCGCCGAAGTCGAAAACATGCTGTACAGCCACCCGGCCGTGCTGGAGGCCTGCGTGATCGCCGTGCCCGATGCCAAGCGCGGCGAATCGGTCAAGGCCCTCGTGGTGCTGCGCCCTGGCGCGCAGGCGACGGAGGACGAGATCATCGGCTGGAGCCGTGAACAGATGGCCGCCTACAAGGTGCCACGCGCGGTGGACTTTCTCGCCGCGCTGCCCAAATCCGCCACCGGCAAGATCCAGTGGCGCGCATTGCAGGAGGCGGCGCAGCAAGCCGCTGCCTCCTCCCCTTCTTTGCATACGGAACACCCATGAGCTCTTTTTCCTTTCGCCACCAGCATGTGTTTGTCGCAGGCGGCAGCAGTGGCATCAACCTGGGCATTGCCAAGGCCTTCGCCCGCGCCGGCGCCCATGTCGTGGTCATGAGCCGCTCGGCCGACAAGGTGGCCCAGGCCGCCGCCGAGCTGGAGGCGCTGGGCGCCCAGGCCCTGGGCCTGAGCGCCGATGTGCGCGACCCCGCCGCCGTGCAGGCCGCGCTGGAGCAGGCGCATGCCCGCTTTGGCCCCATCGATGTGCTGGTCTCGGGCGCTGCGGGCAACTTCATTGCGCCGGCCAAGGACCTGTCGCCCAATGGCTTCAAGACGGTTGTCGACATCGACCTCAATGGCAGCTTCCATGTGCTGCGCCTGGCCTACCCGATGCTGCGCAAGCCCGGCGCCAGCGTCATCAACATCTCGGCGCCGCAAGGTGTCAACCCGACGATGTACCAGGTCCATGCCTGCGCGGCCAAGGCCGGCATCGACATGATGACCAAGGTGCTGGCGCTGGAATGGGGCGAGGACGGCATCCGCGTCAACAGCATCTCGCCCGGCCCCATCGGCGATACCGAGGGCATGCGGCGCCTGGCGCCCACGGCCGATGCGCTCGAGCGCGCCGTCTCCACCGTGCCGCTGCGGCGAATGGGCAGCACCGACGATGTCGCCCACGTGGCGCTGTTCCTGTCGTCCGAACTGGCCAGCTATGTGACCGGGGCCATCATCCCCGTCGATGGCGGCGCTGCACTGCGCGGCGGGCGCGACATGCGTGCCTCCTACGTCCCCAGGAGCGCCGCATGAACCAAAGCTACGAACGCATCATTTTTGAGCGCCAGGACGGCGTGGCCACCTTGCGCTTCAACTACCCGGCCAAGCGCAATGCCTTCGACCCGCAGATGCGCGAGGAGATGGCCGAAGTGGTGCGCCTGGTGCAGACCGACGCCAGCCTGCGTGCGCTGGTGCTGACCGGCGTTGGCGACCATTTCTGCTCGGGCGGGGACCTGGGCAATATTGCGGCATCGGGTCTGGACAATGCCGGCTGGCGCGCGCGCCTGTCCAGCCTGCACCACTGGCTCAAGGACCTGATGCTGCTGGACAAGCCGGTGATTGCGGCGGTGGACGGCGCTGCCTATGGCGCGGGCTTCAGCCTGGCACTGGCGGCAGACTTCATCATCGCCTCGGACCGGGCGCGCTTTGCGATGTCCTTCATCCGCGTTGGCGTCGTGCCCGACTGCGCAGCTTTCTACACCTTGCCGCGCGTCGTCGGCGTGCAGCGCGCGCGGGAGCTGATGCTCTCGGGCCGCGAGGTCTCTGCCCAGGAGGCCTTGCAGCTGGGCATTGCCAGCGAGTTGGCCGCCCCCGAGCAGCTGCAGGCGCGTGCCCAGGCGATTGCGCACAGCTTTGTCGGCGCATCGCCGGTGGCGCTGAGTCTGATCAAACGCTCGCTCGCGATGGCCGCCAACGACTTGCCTGCGCTGCTGGAGCAAGAGGCGAACGCCCAGGCGCTGGCGATGGGCACGGCCCAGCACCGCGAAGCCGTGCAGGCCTTTTTGAACAAGCAGCCTGCGCCCTTCCAGTGGCCGGCGCGGACCTGAAAAAACCGGTTTATTCGTTGCTGGCGCTGCCGCGTTTCTTGGGCGGCTCCATCGCGTTGCGGCGGCTCATCCCGGCCCGCCCGGCCTTGCTCCAGTCATAGTGTTCGCCATCGGGCGTGCGGCCGTCTTCAACGGCAGCCACCCCTATCTGCCCGACCATGTCGCGCAGCTCGGACGACATCACCACATGCGCATGGCGCGGATCGGCGCGCAGGCGCTGGCATTGCGCCAGTGCCTCGCTCATCTGCTGGTCGCTGTAGGCCAGGCACTGCGGCTGCCAATCGGGCGGCACGCCCTCGGCATCCTCGGCGTTGTTGCGCAGATAAAAAACCACAATGCCCATCGGCAACTCCCTGTGTCGGTGCCCGGCCAGGCGCAGCCCGGGCAGGGCCGCATTGTCGCACTCTGACGCACAGGACGCCTAGCGGCGCCAAGCCGCGCTGGCATCCCCTGCGTTCACCTGCGCGAGTACGGCCTCGGTATGGGCGCCTGCGGCGCACATCGCCGGCGTGTCATAGGCCTGGCCGTCAAAGCGCGGCGCCGGGGCTGCCTGCAACACGCCGCCCTGCGCGTGGTAGACACCACGCGCCTGCATATGCGGGTGCGCTGCGGCCTCCAGCGGGCTCAGCACAGCGCCGAAGCAGACATCACTGCCCTCGAACACCTGCTGCCAATACGCACGCGGCTCGGTGATGAACAGCGCCTGCAGGCGCGCACGGCGGCGCGGCCACAGCGCCTTGTCCCACTGCGACTGGGGCGCGGCAAAATCCGGGTCGTCCGCCAGGCCCAGCGTCTGCAGCAGCAGCGCGTAGAACTGCGGCTCGATGCTGCCGATGGTGATGTGCTCGCCATCGGCGCAGACATAGGTCTCATAGAACGGTGCGCTGTCATGGATGCTCTGGCCGCGCACATCGGCCACAATGCCGCGCTGGCGGGCGCTCAGCGCCAGGTTCAGCATATGGGCCGCGCCATCGACGATGGCCGCATCCACCACGCAGCCCCGGCCGCTGCTGCGCGCCTGGATCACGCCGGCGAGCAGCCCGGTCATCAGGTAGAGCGCGCCGCCGCCGATATCGCCCACCATCGCAAACGATGACACCGGCCGCGCATCGGCCGGGCTGCAGCCCCAGAGCGCGCCCGAGACGGCGGCGTAGTTGTTGTCATGGCCGGCGCGCGGGGCCAACGGGCCGCTCTGGCCCCAGCCGGTCATGCGGCCGTAGACGAGGGCCGGGTTCAGCGCCTGGCACTCGGCCGGGCCCAGGCCCAGGCGCTCCATCACGCCGGGGCGCATGCCTTCGATCAGCACATCGGCATCACGCACCAGCGCCAGCACCAGGGCCTTGCCCTCGGGGCTTTTCAGGTCCGCGAAAACCGAGCGCTTGCCACGGTTGAGCAGGTTGCCGGTGGGGGATGCGCCTTTTTCCTCGCGCACGATGGAGATCACATCGGCGCCCAGGTCGGCCAGGTGCATCGCGCAGAATGGGCCCGGTCCCAGGCCACCAATCTCCAGCACCTTGATGCCGTCCAATACTTTCATGCTTGTCTCCTGTGGTTGTTTTTTGCGATGCGCCGCCTGACGCGGCCAGGTCAGGCCCGGCCAGATCGGACCCGATCACGACAGGCTGGAGGTGCCGATCAGCCCTTCGAGCGAGCGCACCAGGGTCACCAGGCGCGGGCCGATGTCGGTCTCCAGCTCGCGGCTCTTGGGGTTGTAGGTCGGCACCGAGGCGCCAAACACCCAGCGCTCGCCATCGATGGGCTGCGACAGCGGCACGGCGATCGACAGAATCTCGCGGTGCAGATCGCCATGGCTCCGGCAAAAGCCGTGCAGGGCCAGGTCCTGGCGCGCATCGTCCAGGCGCTCGCGCAGCAGCGCAGCGCGCTCGGGTGCGCGGCCATCGAGCTCGTCCAGATAGGCCTGGCGCTCCGCCTCGCTTTGGCCCAGCAGGTAAGCGCGGCCAGTCGCGGTGCGCACCAACGATACGGCCACCCCGATCTCGGGCGTGAACACCTTGTTGTCCATGCCGTTGGCCAGCTCGGCCAGTACCAGGCGCCGGCCCTCACCCACCGCCAGCTGGATCTGGCCGCCCATGTAGTTGGCCAGCTCCTGCATCTGCGGGCGGGCAAACTGACGCACCGTCATGCGCGACAGCAGTGGCGAGGCCAGGTTGAGCACCCCGATGCCCAGCACGTACTTGGACAGGCGCTCCGAATAGCGCAGCAGGCCCAGCTCGCACAGGGTTTCGGTCAGGCGGAACAAGGTCGGTTTGGGCAAACCCGTCAGGTCCATCAGCTCTTTGCCACTGAGTTCTTGCTGCTTGTTGTTAAAGCACTGCAAAATACTGACGCCGCGCACCAGCGCGCTGACCAGTTTTCCATCCGCTTCAGAATTCATATTTCAGTATATAAGTTACTTATTACGAGA
This sequence comes from Comamonas sp. B21-038, assembly GCF_022387135.1. Taxonomy (GTDB): domain Bacteria; phylum Pseudomonadota; class Gammaproteobacteria; order Burkholderiales; family Burkholderiaceae_C; genus Comamonas; species Comamonas sediminis. The sequence goes on along the minus strand of NZ_CP092462.1, from coordinate 4,948,709 downwards.
CCAATGTCTCGATTTATGAAATTCTAATCGGGATTGGTCCGATATGGGCAGCTTGCAGCTTGGCTTGGTGCCCCCAGCCGCCCAATGGCGGCAATCTGCAACACTCCCCACCTGCCATGAGCCTGAACCAACACGGTCTGCCCACCCGCGTACCCGCGATCGCCGCCATCGGCCAAATGCTGGCGGACCGGCAACTGCCCGCCGCCGAACGCCAGCAGGCCCTGGATCTGCTGGTGCAGGACCATGCCGATCTGGACGAGGTGGAAAGCCAGGCCGCCCTCTGGGCCATCGCCCAGATGGGGCGCGAGCAAGCGGCGTGCACTGCGCTGCTGGCTTGCGCCGATACCTGGCTGCAGAACGCTGAGATGGCGCAGCCGTTTCTGGATGGCTATGCCCAGGTCTGCGGCAACCGCATCGTGCCCGCTGCAGCGCCGGCCTTTGCCCAGCTGCAGCAGCTGGCGCAGCACGATGCCGAACTGGCCGCCCGCCTGCCCACCTTTACGAAAGCGTCTTGATGTCTCTGCTGACGACCACCGCCTTGTTTGTGCTGACGGCCATTGCCGAGATCGTGGGCTGCTACCTGCCCTATCTCTGGCTCAAGGACAAGGCGCCGGCCTGGGTGCTGCTGCCGGCGGTGCTGGCGCTGGTGGCCTTTGTCTGGCTGCTGAGCCTGCACCCGACCGCATCGGGCCGGGTGTATGCCGCTTACGGCGGCGTCTATGTGACGACGGCGATTGCCTGGCTGTGGCTGGTCGATGGCATCCGCCCCAGCAGCTGGGACATCGCCGGCGTGCTGCTGTGCCTGGCCGGCATGGGTGTGATCATGCTGGGCGCGGCGCAGCGCTGAGCCGCCTGACTTGTCTTAGCCCTTGTTGGCAGCGCGGCGCGCCTGCACCGCTTGCGCCAGCTGGGCCAGCACCGGCAGGGTCTGCTCCATGCTGATGCAGGCATCGGTGAGCGAGACCCCATAGGCCAGCGGCTGGCCTTCGACGATGTCTTGCCGGCCTTCGTGGATATGGCTCTCGATCATCACACCGGTGATGCGGCGGTCGCCCGCTGCGACCTGCTGGGCCACATCGGCGGCCACATCGATCTGGCGGCGGTGCTGCTTGCTGCTGTTGGCATGCGACAGGTCGATCATCACCTGCTGATGCAGGCCGGCCTTGGCCAGCACCTCGCAGGCGGCCTGCACATCGGCCGCGCTGTAGTTGGGCTGCTTGCCGCCGCGCAGGATGATGTGGCAGTCCTGGTTGCCACGGGTCTCGAAGATGGCGCTCTGGCCCATCTTGGTCATGCCCATGAAGGCATGCTCGGACTGGGCCGCCAAAATGGCGTCGCTGGCCACCTTGACGCCACCATCGGTGCCGTTCTTGAAGCCCACCGGGCAGGACAGGCCACTGGCCAGCTGGCGGTGGCTCTGGCTTTCGGTGGTGCGCGCGCCAATGGCGCCCCAGCTCACCAGGTCACTGATAAACTGCGGCGACAGCAGATCCAGAAACTCGGTGCCCGCCGGCAGGCCCAGCGCCAGAATGTCGAGCAGCAAGCGGCGCGCCAGCTCCAGCCCCTCATTGACGGCAAAGCTGCCATCGAGGTGCGGGTCGTTGATATAGCCCTTCCAGCCCACGGTCGTGCGCGGCTTTTCAAAGTACACGCGCATGACCACCAGCAGGTCGTCCTTCAATGCTTCGGCCTGCACCTTGAGCTGGCGCGCATAGTCCATCGCCAGGTCATGGTCGTGGATGGAGCAAGGACCCACGACGACGACCAGGCGGTCGTCCTGGCCATGCAGAATCCTGGAGATGGCCGCGCGGCTCGACTCCACCAGCTGGTAGGCCTCGTCGGTGATGGGCAGCCACTCCTCCAGCAAGGCGGGCGTGATCAGCGGGCGCACCACCTTGATGCGGGTGTCATCGATGCGGGTCTTGTCAACCGTGGAAAGCCGGGACGGGGACTTGCGAGGCACGGTGCCTGCAGCAATAGAAGAATCGGTCATCCCGCTATTGTCGCAGGGCCTGCAAACACGTTCGCAGGCCTAAGGCATGCAGAATCAGGAAGAGGACAGCTTCATCAGCACCAGACCGCTGACAATCAGCAACGCCGCCACCACGCGCATTGGCGTCAGCGCCTCGCCCAGCACCGTGATGCCAACGAGGAACGCACCCACGGCGCCAATGCCGGTCCAGATGGTGTAGGCCGTGCCCAGCGGCAGGCTGCGCATCGCGACCGACAGCAGGCCAAAGCTGGCAATCATCGCAACGAGGGTGATCGCGCTGTATTTGATGTTGGTGAAGCCATGGGACTGCTTCATCGTGAACGCCCACACCACCTCCAGCACACCGGCAACCAGCAAATAGACCCAGGCCATATCGAACTCCTTGAAAAACGGAAATTTGGAATGGCCAGGCCGTCCTGGCGGTGGTGCGCGCCGCTGCTGCAGCGCCATGCAGGGCCGTCCCTGCGCAACTGTGTCCCATGATAGCGGCGCGGCCTGCGCAGGGCCAGGTGGCGGCTGGATCGCCCGCGGCGCTGTGGGTGGTTGGCGCGCCACAGTGGGCAGCGCGATCAGGCCAGCGATTCGGCCTCGGTCTCGGCGGGCTCCATCTGCAGCAGGTTGCCGACGGTGGCGCCGTAGTAGGTGGCCACCCTTTTGCGCTGCTTGAGCACGGCCTTGTCCTTGCTGACCAGCAACGCGCGGTGCTGGCTGGCCAGGTCCAGAAAGTGCTGGTCGTCCGGGTCGGTGCAGGTAAAGCGGATCTTGGGGGCGGCATCGACATACTGCACGGCCGCATCGAAGGCGGCCATCACGCCCTCGGGTGTCTTGCCGTAGTAGCTGACGCGCGGGGCGATCTGGCTGTAGTGCAGCACCCTCTCGAGCTCGGTGCGCTGGGCCTGGTCGGCAATCCAGCGCAGCGCGCCCTGCGCCACCAGCGCACGGATCGGCGGGATGTGGGGATCGTCGAAGATCAGCATGTCGAGCACCACATTGGTGTCCAGCACCACGGGCCGGGGCAGGGGCCCGGTGTAGCCTTCATTGCAGGAAGGCCACTTGAGCACGACCTTCATCGCTGGCCGCCGGGCGCAGCCTGCTCGCCCCGGGGCTTGAGCGCGCCCTTGATCATGTCAAAGCGGAACAGCCGGCACTCGATCGGGCCGTTCCACATGGGGGTGCGGCGCGATTCCTTCAAGCGCATCTTGCCGGGCAGCTTCAGGTCGGGCGTCAGCATCCAGGCGCTCCAGCCGCTGTAGTTCTTCTTCCAGTGGCTGGCCAGCTGGGTGAAGAACTCGCCGCCATCCTCGGTCTGCGCCGTCTCGCGCCCTGCGCGCTCGACATGGCCCATGCGCTCGGCCGCATTGCGGCCGGCACTGCCGGCTGCGGCAATACGCTCGCCGTACGGCGGGTTGAGCAGCATCATGCCGGGTTGCTCGCTCGGGGGCATGCGCTGCAGCGCATCGCCGCCGCGCAGCTCGATGGTCTCGGCCACACCGGCACGCTCGGCATTGCGCTGGGCAAAGTCGACCATGCGGAAGGAGATGTCCGAGCCATAGATGCCCACCGGGCTCTGGGGCAGGATCTGGCGCTCGGCCTCGTCGAGCATCGCCTCCCAGACATGGCGCTGGAAAGGCACCAGCTTCTCAAACGCAAAGCGGCGCAGGATGCCCGCCGGGATCTTGCGCGCAATCTGGGCGGCCTCGATCACCACGGTGCCACTGCCGCAGCAGGGGTCGTACAGCGGCTGCGGGTCGTCGCCATGCGGATCCCAGCCGCTGGCGGCAATCATCGCGGCAGCCAGGGTTTCCTTCAGCGGGGCATCTCCCTTGTCCTCGCGCCAGCCGCGCTTGAACAGCGCCTCGCCCGAGGTGTCGATATAAATGGTGGCGCCATCGGTGGTCAGGTGCAGGTGCACGCGCACATCGGGGTGGTGCGTCTCCACACTGGGGCGCACGCCGTGGCGGCGCTCGCGGAAGCGGTCGGCAATCGCATCCTTGACGCGCAGCGCCGCAAAGTTCAGGCTGGTCAGCGGGCTGTGCTGGGAGGTGACCTCGATCTTGAAGGTCTCTTTGGGCGAGAACCAGATCTCCCAGGCCACCTCGCTGGCAGCGCGGTAGAGATCGTTCTCGTTGCGGTACATGCTGTGCGACAGCTCCACCAGCACGCGCTGGGCCAGGCGGCTGTGCAGGTTCAGCAGCAGCGCATCGCGCCACATGCCGCGCAGCATGACGCCTCCGCGCGCCACCAACAGGTCCTGGCCGCTGGCGCCGGTGATGGCATGGACTTCGTCCGCCAAAAGGCCCTCGACGCCGGCGGCGCAGGGCAAAAACAAATGCAGTTGGTTCATAAGCAGGGGCGCAAGCATACGCGCTTGCGCCATTGTCTGCGCAAGCGCATGGGAATGTGTACTGTGCCAGCCGCCTTCGGGACCGGGCCCTCGATAGCGCTGCAGTAATGATGGGCCGGCTGCTATAGTCCGACTCCAGAGCGGGCCGCCGCCCCGTGCGCCCAGGCCCTCCCCCCCAGACCCCTGAAGAAAGATAAGCGGATGCCCTACCTCGGAGCCGGCGTACACGTCATCATTGCGCTATTTTTTGCCGTCCATGCGGTGCGCAGCGGCCAGAACAACTACTGGCTGTTTGTGCTACTGGCCTTCCCGTTCCTGGGCAGCGTGGTGTATTTTTTCGCCATCTACCTGCCCAATTCACGGCTGCAGCGCCATGCCCGCAGCCTGGCGAGCAATGCCGTCAAGGCGCTGGACCCGACCCGCGAGGTGCGCGAAGCCCAGGCCGCCTACGACTACAGCCCCACCGCGCAGAACCAGATCCGCCTGGCCCAGGCGCTGCTGGCCACCGGCCAGGCCGAGCAGGCCTTTGGCCACTTCGAGGCGAGCATGAAGGGCCCGTTTGCCAATGACCTCGATATCCGCTGGGGCGCTGCGCAAGCCGCCTACCAGGCCGGCCATCCGCAGCAGGCCTTGCAGCAGCTGCGCGTGATTGCGCAGGCCGATGTGCATTTCCGCGCCGAGGCCGTGGGCCTGCTGGTGGCCAAGGCCTATGCCCAGATGGGCGACCAGGAGATGGCCCGCAAGAGCTTTGACTTTGCGCGCCAGCACTCGGGCAGCTTCGATGTGATGGCCGAGTATGCGATCTGGGCTGCAGGCCAGGGCGACTGGCAGACCGCCAATGCGCTGCAGGCCGAGCTGAACAAGGCGATGACGCACTGGAGCGGCCAGCAGCGCCAGCTCAACCGCGAGATGCTGCAGCGCCTGAAAACCGCCTTCGCGGCACAGCCCAAGTAAGCGCGCAGGCCTGGGACGGCGGCAATAGGCCTGCTGGCAGCAGGCCATCAGACCGCCCCGCAGGCCTTGCAGCGCGCCGGTTTGCGCTTGCGCAGACACCCGCCACAGCGCAGTCGCTAAAATCGCTGTCTATGGCAAAAATCATCGTTCTGGCCCTGGTGCTGCTTTTCTTTGGCTGCGGCCTCTACATGCACCTGCGTGGCAAGGTGCGGCACAAGCTGCTGCGCCAGCTGTTTGACCACTCCACCTTCACGGCGCCGTTCAATGTGTTCATGCTGATGTTCAGCAAGGTACCGCGCACGCCGTACCTGCCCACCAGCACCTTCCCCGACCTGGCCCCGCTGCAGGCCAACTGGCGCGAGATCCGCGAAGAGGCCATCGGCCTGCACCAGGCGATGCAGATCAAGGCAGCGGCCAACAACGACGACGCGGGCTTCAACTCCTTCTTCAAGACCGGCTGGAAGCGCTTCTACCTGAAGTGGTACGGCCAGGCCCACCCCTCGGCAATGGAGCTTTGCCCCAAGACCACGGCGCTGGTGCAGTCCATCCCCGGCATCAAGGCGGCCATGTTTGCCGAGCTGCCGCCCGGCGCCAAGCTCAACCTGCACCGCGATCCCTACGCCGGATCGCTGCGCTACCACCTGGCCGTGCTGGCGCCCAATGACGACCGCTGCATGATCGAAGTCGATGGCACGCCCTACAGCTGGCGCGAGGGCGAAGGCGTGGTCTTTGACGAGACCTATATGCACTGGGCCGAGAACCGGTCCGAGGGCAACCGCATCGTGCTGTTCTGCGATGTCGAGCGCCCGATGACGAATGGCTTTGCGCAGTGGCTCAACCGCTGGCTGGGCACGCATGTGGTGGCTGCTGCCAGCTCGCCCAACAACGAAGGCGATCCACGCGGCTTCATCAGCCGCATCTTCAAGGTCTCCTTCTACATGGGCCAGTACCGCCGCCGCTTCAAGGCCTGGAACAAGACGGCCTACAAGCTGACCAAGTTCGGCCTGATGCTGGCCGTGCTGGCCTTGTTCATCTGGTGGCTGTGGCCGAAGTAAAACTGCAGCGCCCCAACGCAAAAACCGCAGTGTGCAACGCCACTGCGGTTTTTTCATGGGCCCGTGCTGCCTGCGTTCACAGCGCCTTGCGCAGGCTGGCCGGCGGAATGCGCATCGCTTCGCGGTACTTGGCCACGGTACGGCGCGCGCATTCAATGCCCTGGGCCTGCAGCAGGTCGGCAATTTTTGCGTCCGACAGCGGCTTCTTCGCGCTTTCCTCGTCCAGCAACTGCTTGATCAGCGCCTTGACCGCCGTACTGGAGGCGCTGCCGCCCGTCTCGGTGCCCAGGCCCGAGCCGAAGAAGTACTTGAGCTCGAAGGTGCCCTGCGGCGTGGCCATGTACTTGGCCGTGGTCACGCGGCTGATCGTGGATTCGTGCAGACCCAGCTCATCGGCGATCTCGCGCAGCACCATCGGGCGCATCGCCAGCTCGCCATGCACAAAGAAATTGCGCTGGCGCTCCACAATGGCCTGCGAGACACGCAAGATAGTGTCAAAGCGCTGCTGGATGTTCTTGATGAACCAGCGCGCCTCCTGCAGCCGCTGCTGCAGGGCGCCATGGCCCTCGCTGCCCTTGTGGCTGCGCAAGGCATTGGCATAGACATCCTGCACGCGCAGGCGCGGCATCACCTCGGCATTGAGCTGCACGCTGAAGCCGGGCACCGGCAGGCCGCGCTCGTTGCTGGCGCGCACGATGACATCGGGGATGATGGCATTGCGGTCCACATCGGCATAGGGCCGGCCCGGGCGGGGTTCGAGTTTGGCAATCAGCCCCAGCGCGCTGCGCACCGCCGCCTCGTTGCAGCCGGTCAGCTGCATCAGCTTGCGCACATCGCGGCGCGCCAGCAGGTCGAGGGATTCCTGGCAGACCAGCAACGCGGTCTCCAGCGCCAGCGCATCGGCCTCGGGCGTGTCCGAGCCCTCTTCATCCAGCAGCCGCTGCTGGGCCTTGATCTGCAGCTGCATGCATTCGGACAGGTTGCGCGCGCCCACACCAATGGGTTCCAGGCTCTGCAACAGGCGCAGCGCCACCGTCAGGTGGTGCAGCAGTGCTTCGTAGCGCTCGGGGTCGCTGGCATCGCCAAAGCTTTGTGCCAGCTCGGCGAGTGTTTCTTCGAGGTAGCCGTCGTCGTTCAGCGATTCGATCAGAAAATAGAGCGCCGCCCGGTCTTCCTGGCACAGGCGCAACGACAGCGCCTGGCGGTGCAGCACATCCTGCAGGCTCAGGTGCTCGCTGCGCCGGTCGGACATCGGCGTCTCGTCGTCGTCATCGCCCGCACTGGCACGGGCCGGCAGCTCGCCGCCCCACTCTTCCCAGTCCGATGCCGAATCGCCCGCAGCCGCCTCGGCATCTACGCCGGTTTCCTTGCCGGCGCCAAAGTCCAGCGGCAGATCCGATGCACCCGGCTCGAAATCGCTGGTGTTGCCGGGGTCGGTCACCGCGTCGGCAACCTTGTCGGCCGCATCGGCAGCCTCGGTGGACTCGGCAGATTCAGCAGATTCGGCGGCGTCCTTGCCCGGTTCGGATTCGGGCGCATCATCGCCCTCGCGCTCCAGAAACGGGTTTTCGTCGAGCATCTGCTCGACTTCCTGCGTCAGCTCCTGCGTGGACAGCTGCAGCAGGCGGATCGACTGCTGCAGCTGAGGCGTCAGGGTCAGGTTCTGCGATACGCGCAGTGACAGCGAAGGCATCATCGCAGAGCCCCCGCTGCGATTGCGGCAGCTGGCAACGGATCAGCCCCGCCAGCCCCAAGGTGAGGGGCGGCTTCTTGGCTTGCACGCCCGCCAGGGCGTGCAGTATCACATGCGGAAATGCTCACCCAGGTACACCCTCCGAACCTCTGCGTTCTCCACAATCTCTTGCGGCGTCCCTGCGGCCAGCACCTTGCCATCGCTGATGATGCAGGCATGGTCACAGATACCCAGGGTTTCACGCACATTGTGGTCAGTGATCAGCACGCCAATGCCACGTTCCTTGAGGAAAGCCACAATGCGCTGGATCTCGATCACGGCGATCGGGTCAATGCCGGCGAAGGGTTCGTCGAGCAGGATGAAACGGGGCTGGGTGGCCAGCGCGCGGGCGATTTCGACCCGCCGGCGCTCACCACCAGAGAGCGCGACCGATGGCGACTCGCGCAGATGCTCGACACGCAGCTCCTGCAGCAATGCGGTCAGCTGGCGCTCGACCTCGGCGCGCGACAGCGACTTGCCATGCTCGTCCTTTTGCAGCTCCAGCACGGCGCGTACGTTGTCCTGCACGCTGAGTTTGCGGAAGATCGAGGCTTCCTGCGGCAGGTACGACAGGCCCAGCTGCGAGCGCTGGTGGATCGGCATATTGGCGACCGACTGCCCATCGATGCGGATGTCGCCGCCATCGCTGCGCACCAGGCCGACGATCATGTAGAACGAGGTGGTCTTGCCAGCGCCGTTGGGGCCGAGCAAACCCACCACTTCGCCCTTGCGCACGGACAGCGATACGTCCTTGACCACCTTGCGGCTGCCGTAGGATTTCTCCAGATGCAACACCTCGAGCTGGCTGCGCTGGTCGCTGGTGGCCACCCGGGCGTTGACGGAAATGGTCGACGAATTCTCTGCCACGGTTACTTGGCTCCGTCGTTCAGTTGGGTGCTGGGGCGCAATGGCGTCTTGTCGTCGGCTGCGGGCTTGGCCGGACTGCTGGCCTTGTCGTCCGCCTTGCCGTCTGCCTTGGGGGTCAGGATCACACGGACACGGTCCTTCTTGGGCGCGCCGGGCTTGGGATCGGCCGCCTGGGCGCCCTTCTGGCCGGAAACGGTGAAGGTATCGCTCAGGTTGTTGTAGACGATCAGCGGGCCGCTGACCTGGTCGGTCAACGTGGTCTCGCGGTAGCGGCGCAGCTCACCACGCCGCTCGAAATGCACGGTGTCATCGCGGCCGTTATAGGTGATGACCTCACCTTCGCCTTCGACGAACTCGTCGGGAGCGCCCGGTGCGGAATCACGTTTTTGGCGGAAGAACGCCAGTTTGCCCGGTGCTGCGGTGACCACGCCATGCTGGAAGCCGTCGCGGTCCTGGCTCACCGTCAGCTGCGCGCCACGGATGATGATGGTGCCCTTGGTCACCACCACATTGCCCGTGAAGACGCTGGTCTGCTTGAGTTCATCATGGCGGCCATCGTCCGCCTCGATGTTCATGGGCTTGGTGCGGTCTGCACGCTCGGCATGCGACAGCAGCGGCACGGCCAGGGCCAGGGCCGCTGCCAGCAACAAAGAGGTATAAATACGGTGTCTCATAAAGGCATGAATCTTGCTCTGCCCCATTGTAGCCATGCTGGAGCGTTGGACCGTTTTCGGCACAAAAAAGCCCGCGTGCGCGGGCCTTGTCTATCGCGGTGGGAAGTCCGTTCAGCCTTGTGCAGCCAGGAACTCTACCACCTGCAGCACATTGCTCATCGAGCCTGCACGGGTGCCGTCGGTGTAGTACTTGCCGGCCACGCCCAGCGATGGCACACCTTCGACGCCATAGGACTCCTGCAGCTGGGTCGCCTTGCGCACCTGGCCTGCCACGCTGAACGAGTTGTAGGCTTCCTTGAACTTGGCGAGGTTCACGCCGTTCTTGTCCATCCAGGCGAAGATTTCCTCGTCCTTGTTCAGGCGCTGGCGCTCGACATGGATCGCGCGGAACACCTTGACATGCACCTCGGGGATCAGGCCCATCGACTCCAGCGCAAAGTAGATCTTCTGCTGGGGCACAAAGGTGTTGTTGAAGGCGACCGGCACGCGGCGGATCTGCAGGTTCTTCGGAGCCGACTTGGCCCAGGCTTCGAACTGCGGCTCGAAGGCATTGCAGTGGGGGCAGCTGTACCAGAAGAATTCGATCACTTCCACCTTGCCAGCGGGTGCATCGGGGGTCACCGGCTTGGCCAGCTTGATGTAGTCCTTGCCTTCCTTGAACTTGGCCTGCGCATTGGCGCCGGTGGCGAAAGGCAGGCTCAGCGCGGAAGCGGCCGTAGCGGAAGCCGCGAAAGTGGAAAACTCACGACGTTTCATGTTTTGTTAACTCCAGTGACAAGTTGCGGTTAGGAGTGCCCGGCACCGCCAAAAGTTCAACGCTGCACGCGGACGATCTGCGCATCGACGCCAGCGCCATCGAGCTTGCCTTTGAGGCCATCGGCATCATCGCGCTTGTTGAAGGGTCCCACGCGCACCCGGTATACCGTGCGGCCATTGACCTCACGCTCGCTCACCCTGGCTTCCCAACCCATCATTGCCAGTTTGGCGCGCTGCGCATCGCCATCGGACTGGGTGCGGAACGCACCGGCCTGCACGAAGTACTGGAAGCCATCGGTGCCATCCGCACTGCGCGCCTTGGCCAGGTCTCCCAGCGGATCGGCGCCCTGGCCAGCCTTGGGATCGAGCTTGGCCACCTGTGTCTTGTCTGCCGGCTTGTCAGCGGGCTTGCTGGCATCCGGCAGCACCACTTCGGGTTTGGCGGGTTTGGCCTCGACCGGCGGGGTGGCGTTGTCGGCCACCGTGCGCGGTGGCTCGGGTACCACCACCCCCTGCGCAGCCGGTGCCACCGCAGCCGGCGCACGCGCAGGGTTCTTGCCGTACAGCGGCGAGTTCGGGTCCCAGTTCTGGTTACGCTGCGCCTCGGCCTTGTCCTTGGCTTCGCCCTTGACGCCAGCTTTGTTGACAAACGGCACCGGCACATTGGTGACGTACACGGCGACGGCCAACGCCGCGCCCACGCCCACCAGCAGCCCCAGGATCAGGCCCAGTATGGTTCCACCACGTTGATGTCGTCGCATTGCAGTTATTACCTTTTCTCGCAAAATCACATGCGTTCCGGGGCACTGACGCCCAGCACAGCCAGGCCGTTGCGCAGCACTTGGGCTACCGCTGCCACCAAGGCCAGACGGGCCAATTTGGTGGCTTCGTCGTCGACCAGGATACGCTCTGCATCATAGTAGCTGTGGTAGGCCGAAGCCAGGTCACGCAGGTAGAACGTAACATCATGCGGCGCATTGCCATCGGCAGCATTGGTCAGCATCTCGGGATACTGGGCCAGCATCTGCATCAAGGCCTGGGCCTGGGGGCCTTGCAGCGCGCCCAGGTCGATGCCCGCCAGCGCAGGCAGGCCGGCGCCGCCCTGCTCCTGCCAGCCGCGCAGCACCGAGCAGATGCGCGCATGGGCGTACTGCACGTAGAACACCGGGTTGTCGTTGTTCTGGGCCACGGCCAGATCGACGTCGAAGGTGTATTCGGTATCGGGCTTGCGCGACAGCAGGAAGAAGCGCACCGCATCCTTGCTGGTCCACTCGATCAGGTCGCGCAAGGTCACATAGCTGCCGGCGCGCTTGCTGATCTTGACTTCCTCGCCGCCACGCACCACGCGCACCATCGTGTGCAGCACGTAGTCAGGGTAGCCCTGGGGGATGCCGACGTTGACCGCCTGCAGGCCGGCACGCACGCGGGCAATGGTGCCGTGGTGGTCCGTGCCCTGGATGTTGACGGCCTTGCCGTAGCCGCGCAGGAACTTTTGCGTGTGGTAGGCCACATCGGGCAGAAAGTAGGTGTAGGTGCCGTCGGACTTGCGCATCACACGGTCCTTGTCGTCACCGAAGTCGGTGGTGCGCAGCCACAGCGCGCCATCCTGCTCATAGGTATGGCCGCTGGCGATCAGGCGCTGGACGGTCTCGTCCACATGGCCATTCTGGTACAGGCTCGATTCGAGGTAGTACTCGTCGAACTTGAGGTTGAAGGCCTGCAGGTCCTTGTCCTGCTCGTTACGCAGGTAGGCGACCGCAAAGTTGCGGATGTTGTCGTAGTCTTCGACATCGCCATTGGCGGTGAATGTGCGGTCATCGGCCTCGATCGTCTGCTTGGCGAGGAACGCCTGGGCAATGTCGCCGATGTAGTCGCCGTTGTAGAAGTTCTTGGCCAGCGGGTTGTCGCTGTCGGTAGGCCAGCAATCGTCACCGGGCTTGAAGCCCTTGGCACGCAGCTGGGTGCTCTTGGTCAGGGTGTCGATCTGCACACCCGCGTCGTTGTAGTAGAACTCGCGGTGCACGGACCAGCCCTGGCTGGCATAGAGGTTGCAGATGGCATCACCCAGCGCGGCCTGGCGGCCGTGGCCCACGTGCAGCGGGCCGGTGGGGTTGGCCGAGACGAACTCGACGATGATCTTTTCATCGCGCTGCGGCTGCATGCCAAAGCGCTCGCCCTGGGACAGCACCTCCTGCACCACCTGCTGCTTGGCAGCGGGCTTGAGGCGCAGGTTCAAAAAGCCGGGGCCAGCGATCTCGATCGCATCCACCCATTGAGCAAACGCGGGCGTGGCTTCCAGCGCGGCCTTGAGCTGCTCGCCCAGTGCGCGGGGGTTGGCCTTGAGCGGCTTGGCCAGCTGCATCGCGGCGGTCACCGCATAGTCACCATGCGCTGCCACCTTGGGCGTTTCAAAGGCCGCGCGGCTACCTGCGCCAGGCGACAATTTCTCGAGCTCGGCAGCAAGCACTGCGAGCAAATCTTTTTTGACTTGCAACATATTTGAAACTTAGACGAAGCAGTTACCAGCGCTGGGCCGGTTTACCAGCCCCGGGCATAAAACACGGCGACGGCGGCGATCACGGGAATCAGGTGGGCTTGCCACATGACCCATTTGCGCGTGGCGCGCACCTCGGCGTCCCCAGGCAAAGCGCCATTGTCGCGCAATTGCCGTAACCAGCGGCGGAACACGGCTGTCGGCTTGAACGACAGCACCACGCCGACGACGACCAGGGTCATCTTCAGGTGGAACAGCGGCTGGCTGACATACCAGGTCACCCCCTTGGCCCCGAGAAACAGGCGCAGCAGACCGGTGGCCAGCACCGCCAGCGCGGCAAAGGCGTAGACCAGATCGAGGCGCGCCAGGCGCTGCACGACAGCCGCATTCATCCACTCACCCCGGCACAGCGCCGCCTCGCTGGAGAGAAAAACCACCATGGTCAACAAGGCCAGCAGGTGCAGACAGGCCAGAACAGCTTCCAAAGTCATCGTGTTACTCCATCTTCTTCCAAAAATCGGCACGTTCGTAGTGCTGCTTGACGAAATCGATCCACAAGCGCACCCGCAGCGGCAGGTGCTTGCGCTGCTGGAACATCACATAAATGCCATTGGGAGGTGCGGCAAAGTCCTCCAGCACCTCCACCAGGCGGCCGGCCGCGATCTCCGCCTCGACCTCCCAGGTACTGCGCCAGGCAATGCCCCAGCCTTGCTGGCACCAGTCATGCAATACTTGGCCATCCGAGCAATCGAGCGGCCCGCCGGGCTTGAGGTAGACCACCTCGCTGCCGCCCGCCGCAGCCGGCATGCGAAAAGCCCATCCCCGCGTCTGCGAGGCCTCGCTCGACAGGGTCAGGCAGTCATGCTGGTTCAGCTCGCTGGGGTGGCGGGGAATGCCACGGCGGCGCAGGTACTCAGGGGTCGCCACGCACAGGCGCCGGTTGTCCGCCACGCGCACGCTCACCAGCGACGAGTCGGGCAGATCGCCCACGCGGATCGCGCAGTCATAGCCCTCGCCGGCCAGGTCCACCAGCCGGTCGCTCAGGTTCAGCGAGATCGTGACCTCGGGATGGCGCGCATGGTAGAGCGGCAGCAGCGGCGCGACATGGCGCCGCCCAAAGCCGGCTGGCGCGGTCACGCGCAGATGCCCTGTGGCCTTGATGCCGCCGGCGCTGACGCTGGCCTCGACACTGGCCAGCTCGGCCAGCAGGCGCTGGCAGTCTTCGAGAAAGGCCGCGCCCTCGTAGGTCAAGGTGAGCTTGCGGGTGGTGCGCACGAGCAGCTTGACGCCCAGGCGCTCCTCCAGCGCATCGAGCCGGCGGCCCATGATGGCCGGGGCCACGCCTTCGGCCTTGGCAGCCGCCGTGAGGCTGCCGCGCGAGGCGATGGCGACAAATGATTCGAGCTGCTTGAGGCGATCCATACCAGAACACAGAAAATATGCAAAGCCTGCCGGCCCGCGCTTGAGCGACGCGCTGGCTGGGCCACCGCCTATTATCATCGGGGCTCCGGCCTGGCGGGCGCATGAAAGCGCACATCCCGCTGCGACATCATTGACAGCCGCTCTTTTCCTGCGCCCCCGCTCCTATGCCGCCTGCTTCAACGCCGCCTTCCAGCACCCCGTCCAGCGCCGACACCCTCTGGTATGCCCCGGCGCAGCTGCTGCGCCTGTTTGGCAGCAGCCCGGTGGCGATGGCGTACTGGGGGCGCGACCAGCGCCTGCGCCTGGCCTCGCCGCAATGGTGCGAATGGTTTGGCGTGCCCAGCACCGGCATCGCAGGCCAGTTGCTGGGCGAGGCGCTGCCCCCCGCCTTTGCACTGCAGCACCAGGAGGCCCTGCAGGCTGCCGCGCAAGGCCAGCGCCAGCAGTTCGACACGTGCAAGACCGATGCCCATGGCCAGCTCGCCTGGCGCCGCATCAGTCTTTCACCCCACCTCTGGCCTGGGTCTGCAGGCAGCAAAAGCGCCCAGGGCGTGCTGATGCTGATGCAGGACTGCAGCGCCGAATACGCCAATGCGGCGCAGGCCGATACGCTGCGCGCTCAGCTGGCCGCGCTGTCATCCACCAATCCCGAACGCAGCGAAGAGAAGGGCGAGTTGCTGAAAATGCGCACCTTGCTGGACTGGCGCACCGCGATGCTGGCCGAGCACAGCGAGATGCTGCAGCTGCTGTCGCATGAGATCCGCCAGCCGCTGAACAATGCCTCGGCCGCGATGCAGGCCACCATGTCCGCCATTGCCGACCTGCAACTGGCCCAGACCACGCCGGCCACCAAGGCCCTGCTGCGCGCCGAGCATGTGCTGCAGCAGGTCATCGGCACCCTGGACAACACCCTGGCTGCCGGCACCATCCTGGCTGTTGGCGGGCGTGCCGGCGCATCCTCCGATACCGATCTGCCCACCTTGGTCAACCTGGTGCTGCACGATATCGCCGCCGATGCCCGCCCCCGCATCCAGGTGGTCTGGGACGCCGAGGCGCGCACCGTACAGCTGCACCCGGCGCTGATGCGGCTGACCATTCGCAACCTGCTCAACAACGCGCTCAACTACGCCCCTGCAGACAGCCCGGTGCTGCTGCGCCTGGCCGATTCGGACGACCCGCTGGCGCTGATCATCGAGGTGATCGACGAAGGCCCGGGCATTCCCGATAGCCTGCGTCCCCGCCTGTTCGAAAAGGGTACGCGTGGCAGTGACCATCGCCACCGCGCCGGCGCCGGCCTGGGGTTGTTCATCGTGCGCTCGGTGGTGCAACTGCACCAGGGCACCGTCCAGGCCTTGCCGCGCCAGCCAAACGGCACCATCATGCGCATGGAGTTGCCCCAAGGGCTGGACGACTAGCCAGCACAGCGATGACCGCAACACCCTGCCCCTGCTGAAGTTGGCTCTTCGCTTCCCAGGCCTTTACACCGACAGTATTCTTTCAACCGATACACCATGCTTCCCGCCACGCTCGCCCTGGTCGACGACGACCCCGAATACAGCGAATTTCTGGCCCAGCACCTGCGCAACCAAGGCGTCCAGGTGCAGGTCTACAACGACAGCAGCGACCTGCTGGCCGACATCGAGCCCTACCGCTTCGACTTCTATGTGCTGGATTTGATGCTGCCCGGCGTCAATGGCACCGAGCTGCTGCGCATTCTGCGCAAGCGCAGCCAGGCAGGGGTACTGATCGTCTCGGGCCGGCTGGGGCCCGAAGTGTTTGGCGAAGTCATCCATGCCGGCGCCGATATGTACCTGACCAAGCCGGTGACTTTCGAGCAGGTGGAGCTGGCCGTGCGCGCCGTGCACCGCCGCATCATGACCACCGCCCAGGTGGCAACGGCCTGGAAGCTCGACAGCCACCGCAGCATCCTGATGACGCCCGATGGCCAAAGCGTCGAGCTGAGCCCCACCGACCTGATGCTGATGCAGTGCTTTCTCAAGGCCCAGGGCGCCGTCGTCGGCCGGGACCAGATCCGGGAGCTGCTGGGCTATCCGACGGCGAGCGACTCCGACAACAGTCTGCATGCCACGATCTACCGCCTGCGCCGCCGCATCGAAAAGGCCACGCCGCTGGCCGTGCCGCTGCAGTCGCAGCAGAAAGTGGGCTACCAGTTCCGCGCGCCGCTGGTGTCCGCCTGACACGCAGCAAAACCACTACCTGCTTCGGTTGCGCTGGAATACGCGCGAAAAAAAGCGGGCCCATCAGGCCCGCCCGGTGATCGCGGCAACGCGCAATCACATGCTCATGTTCGATTCCACATCCGCCACCTTGCGGCGCGCCAGCGCCAGGTTGGAGCGGGATTTGTCCAGCACGTAATAGACGAAGATGCCGGACAGCCGCTGAGAGGGGCGAATGATGTGGTACTGCTTGCCCAGGGTGATGAGGATGTCGTCGATGTTGTCGTTCAGACCCAGGGCCTTCATCGTCTTCATCTTCGCGCGCACCACTTCGGTGTTG
Source organism: Comamonas sp. B21-038 (assembly GCF_022387135.1). Lineage (GTDB taxonomy): Bacteria > Pseudomonadota > Gammaproteobacteria > Burkholderiales > Burkholderiaceae_C > Comamonas > Comamonas sediminis. Next base: position 4,931,901 of record NZ_CP092462.1, on the reverse strand, counting down.
CCGGCCGCTGCCAGCTCCATGTCCACGCCAGTGCCTACGCTGCCCAGCATCATGCCGCTGCTGTAGTCCACCACAGCAGCGCACAGGGCGCCGTCCATCGACATCAAATCGTTCAAGCTGTCGTTCAGATTTGCCATAACCACTCCAATCTATGTGATCTAGATCAACCACTGCTACCTTATAAAGGTATAGATGATTCTAATAAGTCACTTCTGATTCGAGCAATCATCTGCTGTGCACCGTTGTCACGGATGCCGTAGTCCCAGCGCAGGCCTGTGCTAATTAGATAGCAGCAGCCCTTGGACTGGCTTGCATCCATCCGCAAAACAGCGCCTGGGAACTGCAAGCAGGATTCGTAACAAACCGTGTGTTATTTGCGACGGCCTGCAGTCAACGCAGGCCCCGCGCCCGTGGAGAGGGCCGCGGAAGCCATCTGCAAGCTTATCGGCACCCGGAGCTGGCAATGGCGCCAGCCCGCCATTACATGGTGATGCCGGCTTCGACGTCGGTGACCTTGCGGCGTGCCAATGCCAGATTGGCGCGCTTGTTGTCGAGCACGTAGTACACGAAGATGCCAGCCAGGCGCGAGCAGGGGCGAATGATGTGGTACTGCTTGCCCAAGGTGATGAGGATGTCGTCAATGTTCTCATTGAGGCCCAGCGCCTTGATGGTCTTCATCTTGGCACGCACCACTTCGGTGTTGCCGGCAGCCGCCAGCTCCATGTCCACGCCCGTGCCGGCGCTCGCCAGCATCATGCCGCTGTTGTAGTCCACCACGGCTGCACACAGCGCGCCTTCCAGAGACATCAGATCATTCAAGCTGTCGGTCAAGTTCGCCATGAAACACACTCCTGAAAAAGACGAAGGCGCGTGGGAAATTACCGCCTTTCGATAAAAATGATTGTATCTGATCATTTCTGACGTGTATCAATCTTTGTGCGCATTTTCTGACGGCCTGCTACTTTTCGGCAACAACTGTGCTAATGGACGCTGTGCGCCAGGATGCCCGCCTGCGCAGACCACCCCAAGCCCCGGCCACACCATCTGCGACATAAATAAAGCGGATCATTTCATGCAATCCATCGAAGCCTTGGGCCGGGCACGGCGGTAGCAGTGTTCGATTACATCCAAAAAAGTCATATATCAAAGTGTTTTTAATGGATTGATTGCGCTATGGGGTATGGAATAAAGTGTGCTGATGCTGCCTGAGGACCTTGCGCTCCTGGGGCGACTGCAGTTGATATGTATTGAAAGGTAGACACCATGACTGAACGCACCACCGTCCACGGCCTGCAAGTGGCCCAGACTCTGTATGACTTTGTGAACACCCAGGTGCTGCCAGGCACCGGCGTGGAGCCCGCTGCGTTCTGGCAAGGTTTCGATGCCATCGTCTCCGACCTGGCGCCCAAGAACGCCGCGCTGCTGGCCGAGCGTGACCGCCTGCAGACCGAGCTGGACCACTGGCACAAGGCCCACCCCGGCCCGATCACCGACATGCCGGCCTACCGCCAGTTTCTGACCCAGATCGGCTACCTGGTCGAACAGCCCCAGGACGTGAAGGCCAGCACCGAGAACGTGGACTCCGAGCTGGCGGTGCAAGCCGGCCCCCAGCTGGTGGTGCCCATTCTCAATGCCCGCTACGCACTGAATGCGGCCAACGCCCGCTGGGGCTCGCTGTACGACGCGCTCTATGGCACCGATGTGATCAGCGAAGACGGTGGCGCAGAAAAGGGCAAGGGCTACAACCCTGTGCGCGGCGCCAAGGTCGTCGCCTATGCGCGCCAGTTCCTCGACCAGGCCGCGCCACTGGCCCGGGGCTCGCATGCCGATGCCACCGGCTACACCGTTGAAGGCGGCCAACTGGCCGTCTCTCTCAAGGACGGCAGCAAGACGGGCCTGCAGGATGCTGCCAAGTTTGTCGGCTACCAGGGCGATGCGGCAGCGCCCCAGTCGGTGCTGCTGAAGAACCATGGCCTGCATATCGACATCATCATCAACAAGGCCACCCCCATTGGCAGCAGCGACGCCGCCGGCGTCTCCGACGTAGTCGTCGAAGCGGCGCTGTCGACCATCCTCGACCTGGAGGATTCGGTCGCGGCCGTGGATGCCGAAGACAAGGTCAACGGCTATGCCAACTGGCTGGGCATTCTCAAAGGCACCTTGACCGAATCCTTCGACAAGGGCGGCAAGACGGTGACCCGTGGCCTTAACGCCGACCGCGAATACAAAGCGGCCAACGGCGACAGCCTCAAGCTCCATGGCCGCTCGCTGATGTTCCTGCGCAATGTCGGCCACCTGATGACCAACCCGGCCATCCTCTGGGGTGCAGACAAGCAAGAGATTCCTGAAGGCATCATGGACGCGGTGGTGACCACCGCCATTGCGATGCACGATCTGCAGGGCAAGGGTGCGCACGGCATCCGCAACAGCCGCACCGGCAGTGTCTACATCGTCAAGCCCAAGATGCACGGCCCCGCCGAAGCAGCCTTTGCCGATGAGCTGTTCGGCCGCGTCGAACAGATGCTGGGCCTGCCCGCCAACACGGTCAAGCTGGGCATCATGGACGAAGAGCGCCGCACCACGGTGAACCTGAAGGCCGCGATTGCTGCAGCGCCTGCGCGCGTGGCGTTCATCAACACCGGCTTCCTGGACCGCACTGGCGACGAAATGCATACCGCGATGTACGCCGGCCCGATGGTGCGCAAGGCCGACATGAAAACCTGCGCCTGGCTGCCCGCCTACGAAAAGAGCAATGTGCTGGTGGGCCTGACGATGGGCCTGCGCGGCCGCGCCCAGATCGGCAAGGGCATGTGGGCCATGCCTGATCTGATGAAGGCCATGCTGGAGCAGAAGATTGCCCAGCCCAAGGCCGGTGCCAACACCGCCTGGGTGCCCTCGCCCACCGGCGCCACCCTGCATGCAATGCACTACCACCAGGTCAATGTGGCCGAGGTGCAAAAGGAGCTGGAAAAGACCAGCGCCGACGCCGAGCGCGACAACCTGCTCAATGCCATCCTGCAGGTGCCCGTGGCCGCCAACCCGAACTGGAGCGATGCCGAGAAGCAGCAGGAAGTGGACAACAATGTGCAGGGCATCCTTGGCTATGTGGTGCGCTGGATCGACCAGGGCGTGGGCTGCTCCAAGGTGCCTGACATCCACAACGTGGGCCTGATGGAAGACCGCGCCACCTTGCGCATCTCCAGCCAGCACATCGCCAACTGGCTGCAGCACGGCATCGTGACCGAGGCGATGGTGCGCGACAGCTTCGCCCGCATGGCCCAGGTCGTCGATGGCCAGAACGCTGGCGATGCGGCTTACAAGAGCCTGGTGGCCAACCCCCAAGGCGCTGCCTTCCAGGCCGCACTGGACCTGGTGTTCAAGGGCAAGGAGCAACCCTCGGGCTACACCGAGCCGCTGCTGCACGCCTGGCGCCTGAAGGTCAAGGCCGGTGCCTGAGCGGTCACCTGGCCGGGGCAGGGCTGCGTTCCCTGCCTTCGGTCACTAATCAGGGTAAATACCAGGAGCAGCCCAGGAGGCTGCTTTTTTTATAGCGCCTAAGCTAATCCTTTTCAGAGCCTGCCCGGTTTGGGCAGGCTTTTTTACTTATTCGTAAAAACAAAGCTCAAAAGTAAAGCAAGTTGCCAATTTGCAGATCTTTGTAAAGAAACCCTGGAAGGATCGACTCGGTCTATGAGCCTATATGTAATCTGGCTGTTACGACCATATTGATTTTCTATAGGCATCATCTAAAAATCAAATTCATCTGCTACTAAATATTTCTTGTGTCATGAAATATTCATGATTCACCCGGTTTCAACTCGTCATTTCTGCGCGCCCGACTGCAGTTAAAAACACGCCTTAGCAAGTTTTCGTCTATCGGCAAGGAGTAACTGACCATGGGCCATCAATCCATCACACGCACTGCGCAGGCATGGGTCCGCGCACTGGCACCGCAGCGGCATCTGCTGCTGTGCGTGGGCTGGGGGCTGAGCGCCTCGGTATTCGCCCAGAACAACCAGCAGGTGGTGGTCAATGGCGGCATCGTCAATATCTCCGGCCCGGCAGCCCATGCGGTGATGAATATCTCGTCCAACAAGAACATCACCCATATCCGCGGCAACAACCAGGTGACTTCGGTCAATGGCGTGGTCGCGAACATGGCCAGTTTCGGAGCCTATAGCGAATTGAATATTGCGTCGCGCAACGGCGGCGTTGGCAGCGGCAGCCAGGTCGTCTCGGTCGGCGGGCCTGTGGTCAACCAGGCCACCGGCACTGGCATGCGCAGCGTAGTGAACATTGGCGGGCGGTAGCAGGGCGCCATGCGACCGCACGCCGGTGAACGGTTCGGTTTCTCCGCCACGGGGAGCTGACTGCAGAGGTGCATACCCAAGAAGTGCACCATATTCTTTCAGTAACGAGGAGATTTTTATGAAGAAGTTTTTAGCAGTTCTGGTTTCGGTTTCCGCTATGGCCATGTCTGCGCAAGCGGAAGTGAAGATCAAGGGCAACAATGACCAGAAGGTCACCGTGAAAAACGGCGCAGTCGCCAATATGGCGATTGGCGCTGGTGCCACCGCCAAGCAGAATCTGGCCTCCAACAAGGGCAACGTCAATATCGGCGGCAATAACAAGCAGGAAGTCTCGGTCACCAACGGTGCTGTCGCCAATATGGCCATCGGCGCGATGACCAAGGCCGAGCAAAATCTGGCGTCCAACGACGGCAAGTAATCCCCCTTTCCCACCTGCTGGCCACCGCATGCGCCCAAAGCCATACGCTGGTCAGCCCCTCAAAAAAAAGATCCTCTGCAGAGCCTTTGCCCCGGGAATCGATGCGGCCGCGTCCCCACCCTGGCAGAACGTTGTGCAGAGGGTCCCTCAAGGAGACTGCGCATGAAAGCCAGCTATGTCGGGGCCTGTGTCCTGGCCCTGTTATGCGCCGCCGCGCAGGCGCAGCAAAAACCGCCCGCCGGCCGCAGCGGCCTCGATCCGGCCTCGCGCAACAAGGTGAGCAACGCGATGGCCCGCAACTACCTGACGGAGCAGGATTCGCGATCGGCGATCGAGCGGGAAATGGTCACCGGCCCTTCGGGCAAGAACTGCAACACCAATGTGGGTGCCGCCCCGCAGATCCAGGAAGGCACTGCCGGGATCGGAAACCGGTATGGCGCAGGCAACGCCGACCAGGTCACCGTCGTGCGGGGCTCCGTGATCAACATCTGCAAATAAACACGAATAAACACGATGGCAGCCACGCCGGAGCGCCGGGCTCGGGCACATGCACTGCCGGGCCAGGGAGCCCGGCAGGGCGCTGGCCGCAGCGGCAGCAGCGCTGCGGATGCAGCTCCACCATCGCCATAAAGAATAAACACCATGCATCTTTCATCGATTCGCCGCCTGGCTGTGGCGCCTTGCGTGCTGGCCTTGTCGGCCTGCAGCATCCAGCCCACGCTGTCCGACCGCAAGGACATCATTGAAAAGGGCATCACCGAACAAGCGCCGCTGGTCACCCCGACCAAATCCGCATCGGCGATGCGCGAGGGCCTGGCCTGCATGGACCGCATGCTCGCGGCCGAGCAGGTGCCCTCGACGCTGGTGGCGGTCAAGAGCATCCCGGACCCGTCGGGCCTGTTCTCCACCGGCACCAAGGAGATGGTGATCACTGCGCTGTCGCGCATGTCGCGCACCAGCCAGGCGTTCCGGGTGGTGGACTACGAAGTCGATGCGCTCAAGCAGGACACCGTGCAGACGATGACCAGCCTGCTGCTCAACAACGGCCAGATCGAGCTGCGCAAGCCGCAGATCTACGTGTCGGGCGCCATCAGCTTTGGCGACAAGACGGTGGTCTCCAAGCGCAGCAGCCTGGGGGTCTCCACCGCCAATACCGACACCGGCTACAGCTGGGACTTGCTGGGCACCGTGGTGGGGCTGGATCTGCATCTGGGCGACATGAACTCCCGCACGCTCTACCCGGGTCTGGACTCGGCCAACGAGCTGGTCGTCGCCACCGGCGGCCGCTCGGTCGAGATCGGCGGCCGCGCCACCGGCCTGCCCAAGCACATCTACCGCCTGGGCGTGCAGTACGAAGTCGCCGCCGACGTGAACCAGGGCGCAGGCGCAGCGGTGCGCCTGCTGGTCGATCTGGCCACCATCGAGCTGGTGGGCAAATGGGCCAAGGTACCGTACTGGGAATGCATCGACTACGAGCAGAACCATCCCGAGTTCAAGCGCCAGATGCGCACCTGGTTCGATGAACAGGGCCCGGCAGACCGCATCAACCTGGCCCAGCGCGTGCTGCGGGCCGAAGGCGCCTGGAACGGCCCCATCGATGGCAACGACTCCACCGCACTGCGCAATGCGCTGGCGCTCTACCAGGCCTCGCTGGACCTGACCCCTGTGGGCACCGTCAACTTCGAGACCTACATGGGCCTGCTGCGCCTGTATGCCGGCATGTCGGCCGATGACAAGATCGCCTCCAGCTACTCGCCGCAAAGCGATGAACTCAAGCCGCGCCCCCACGGCCTGCCCGACAACGAGCCGACCAGCGATGCGCTGACCCTGTCGCTGCTCGGCCACAAGGAATTGGCATCGCAGCTGCCCATCGGCACCTCGGTGGTGCTGCGCGTGGCGCCCGCCCGCACCGGCTTCCTCTACTGCTACTACCAGGATGCCGCCCAGGTGGTCACCCAGGTCTATCCCAATCCGCAGCAGCAGGCCGTGGTGGCCCAGGGCCGCATCGGGCTGATGGTGCCCGATGTATCGCAGGCCAACTCCTTTCTGATCGAGACCGCCCGCCCCGGTGTGGAGCAGGTGTACTGCGCACAGACGGTGAAACCGCTGACTGGCCGCGTGCCGGTGGCCCTCACCCAGGCCCAGCTCGCGCCGATCGAGGGCGTGACCAGCATCGAGGCGGTGCAGCAGCAGATTGCCGCACAGACCGGTGTCATCGCGCAGTCGCAGCTGCGCTGGGAAGTCGAAGGCCCCGTGGCTGCCGCCGCCACCCCGCCCGCCGCCGCACGCAGCGGCAAGAAGCCATGAGCCGCCTTGCAGCCACCGGCCGCCGTGCCGGACTCGTGGCGCTGACCGGCAGCCTGCTGCTGCATGCCTGCGCCAGCTGGGCAGCGATTGTGCTGCCCTCGGCAGGTGCTGGCGATGCCGGCACGGCCGCCAGCAGCAGCGCTGCACCAGCAGCGCCTGCCGCGCCGGGCTCATCGATACGCGTGCCTGCCCCGCGCAGTGATGCCAGCCTGCAGGCGCTGCGCAGGCAGGCGCAGGAAGGCGAGGTCAGCGCCCAGTTCGAGCTGGGCATGTACTACTACCACAATGCCGGTCTGCCCCAAGCCGGTGCGCAGGCCCGCCAATGGCTGGGCCAGGCCGCAGCACAAGGCGATGCACGCGCGATGGCCGCGCTGGGCTACATGCTGGGTACGGGCACCGGCGGTGTGCGCGATGTGCCCACTGGCCGCCAATGGCTGCAGCGCGCGGCCGATGCGCGCCTGGCGAAAGCCACCTACCTGCTGTCCCTGGTCGAGCGCCGGGTGACCGGCCCCAGGGCCATGCAGCAGTCGCGCCTGCTGTTGGAACAGGCTGCGCGCGATGGCGATGCCATGGCGCTCAACGACCTGGCCGTCGAGCGCGAGCTCGAAGGGCGCATGAACGAAGCCAAGGAGCTGTACGCCCAGGCGCAGGCCGGCGGCAGCCAGACGGCAGCACAGAACCTGGCCCGCATCGCCAGCTACCAGCGCGCCAGCACCTCCGAGCAATTGGGCCGCCTGCGTGCGCGCGCCGATGAAGGCAATGCCAATGCGCTGCTGGAGCTGGCCTACCGCTACCACCTGGGGCGCGGCGTGCAGCGCAATTTCGCCACCGCGATCCAGTACTACCGGCGCGCCGCCGATGCAGGCTCTCCCAAGGCGCGCGAGTTTCTGGCGCTGATCTTCAGCCGCAGCAACGAGAAGCAGCCGGTGATCGACGAAGCCTGGATGCAGGAGCTGGCCGCACGCATCAACGCCGTCGCCCTGCAGGTTGAGGAAAAGCACCCCAGCGCGCCGCCGGATCGCCCCCAGCGCGTGGCCGACCCGCTGGCGCAGCTGAGCCAGCAGCCCTTTGCCTGGCCAGAGCCGCCCGCCGCCGATGGCGATGCGGCGACGGATACCAACACACCGCCGCTCTCGCAGGAGCAGGTGGTGCCGAACGAGGAGCGTCCCGCTCCCGGGCATGCCCAAGGCATGCAGCCCTCCAACCTGAGTCACAACGCGCCGCTCACCGAGTAGCGCAAGAAAGGACAAGCATGCAACAAACCAACATCAAGCAGGCCCTGGCCGTGCTGACCCTGGGCCTGGCCGCTGGCGGCGTCTGGGCGCAAGGCGCCGTCATCTCCGCCCCCGGCGTCGATGTGCGTGGCGGCAGCCAGGGCGCCTCGGTCACCGTCAACGGTGCCGTCGTCAATGCGGCCTCGGGCCGTGGCGCCGTGGCCGAGACGAATATCCCCGGCCGCAGCAGCACCGTGCACGGTGGTGCCGGCGGCGCAGCCGTCGTCGTCGAAGGCCAGGGCAAGTCCTCCACCACCGTGCGCAGCCAAAAGCGCAGCGGCGGCGGCAGCAACCAGGCCCATGTGAACGCCAACATGTCGGGCTCCAACCTGCCCCAGGCCAACTTTGCCGGCCACAGCTTCACCAATGTGGACCTGTCCAACTCCAACCTGCAGGGCGCCAACTTCCAGGGCGCCGAGCTGGTCAATGTCAGCCTGGACAACTCCAACCTGGCCGGCGCCAACCTGAGCGGCGCCACCCTGGTCAATGTGTCGATGGACGGCGCGCTGACCACCGGCGCGATCTGGACCAACGGCCAGCGCCGCTAAGTACGCATTCGCCAACCCTTCAAGCCCCCAGGCCGCTGGCCAGCCACTACCATGCGCGAATGGAGCACATACAACCCATTCGCCCTGGTGGCTGGTTGCCCGGCCTGTTGGGCTGGGCGCTGCTGGCCGGTTGCGCCAGCCAGGCGCCGCAAAGCCCCGCCCCGGCCAACGCCGAGATGGACCGGTCTACGATGTCGCTGGCCGAGGCACCCGATGTGCTGCTGCTGGGCGAGCAGCACGATGCCGCCGCGCACCAGCAGTGGCAGCGGGCCACGGTAGCGCATTGGGCTGCAAGACGGCAATTGGCCGCCGTGGTGCTGGAGATGGCCGACGCCGGCCACAGCACCCAGGGCCTGGCCCCCAGTGCCAGCGACGCGCAGGTGCAACAGGCGCTGGCCTGGAATGACAAGGGCTGGCCTTGGCGCCACTACGGCCCCGTGGTGATGGCGGCCGTGCAGGCGGGGGTGCCCGTGTTGGGCGGCAACCTGCCACGCGCGCAGATGCGCGAGGTGATGCAGCAAACCCGCTGGGACAGCCACCTGCCCGCGGCGGCATGGCAGCGCCAGCTCGACGCGATGGCCGATGGCCACTGCGGCCTGCTGCCCAACCACCAGCTGGCCCCGATGGCGCGCATCCAGCTGGCCAAGGACGAAAGCATGGCCAGCACCGCCACGGCCCAGCTGCAGCCGGGCAAGACCGTGCTGCTGATCGCCGGTCGCGGCCATGTGCTGCGCAGCACCGGCATCCCCACCTGGCTGCCTGCGGGCACCCGTTCGGTCGTGGCGATTGGCCAGGCGGGCAACCAGGCCCAGGCCGATGCGGCGGACCGCGACTGGGTGCACAGCACCCCGGCGCTGCCGGCCGAGGACCACTGCGCCGCGCTGCGCGAGAAGTGGAAGCAGTAAGCGCGTCAGCGCCCCGCGCTTCAGGTCACCGGTGCGGGGTTGAACAGCACCAGCGCATTGTGCAGCTGCCATTGCTCGGCCCAGGTCTTCCTGCGGCCGCTGGCCACCTCCAGTATCAGGCGGAACATCTCCCAGCCCATCTCCTCGATGGTCGCTTCGCCATCGGCAATGCGCCCGGCGTTCACGTCCATCAGGTCATGCCAGCGGCGCGCCAGATCGCTGCGCGTGGCCACCTTGATCACCGGCACCTGCGCCAGCCCATACGGCGTGCCGCGCCCGGTGGTGAACACATGCAGGTTCATGCCGGCGGCCAGTTGCAAGGTGCCGCAGATGAAGTCGCTCGCGGGCGTGGCCGCATAGACCAGGCCGCGCTGGATACCGCGCTCGGCCAGCCGTTGGCCGGGTGACAGCACGCCAGTGATCGGCGCGGTGCCGCTCTTGATGATCGAGCCCATCGCCTTTTCCACGATGTTGGACAGGCCGCCTTTCTTGTTGCCCGGCGTGGTGTTGGCGCTGCGGTCCACCTTGCCCTTGTCCAGGTAGGCGTCGTACCAGGCCATCTCGTCGATCATGGCCTGCGCCACCTCGGGGCTGGAGGCGCGTGAGGTCAGCTGGTCAATGCCATCGCGCACCTCGGTCACTTCGCTGAACATCACCGTGGCACCGGCGCGCACCAGCAGATCGGTGCAAAAGCCGACGGCCGGGTTGGCGGTGACGCCGCTGAACGCATCGCTGCCGCCGCACTGCACGCCCACCACCAGGGCACTGGCCGGCACCGTCTCGCGCCGGCGCTGGTTCAGCCGCGCCAGGTGCGCCTCGGCCCGCGTCATGATCGACTGCACCATCGACATGAAGCCCACATGGGCCTCGTCCTGCAGGCAGACCACATCGAGCTCGGGCGCGCGCTCGTCGGCGATCGGGAAGGAGCCCGGCGGCAGCAGGCGCTCGGGCTGCAGCTTTTCGCAGCCCAGGCTCACGACCATCACCTCGCCGCCAAAGTTCGGGTTGTGGCTGATGTTGCGCAGGGTGCGCTGCGGTATGTCGGCACCCACCGCATCAATCGCCACGCCACAGCCATAGCTGTGCTCCAGCCCGACGACATCGTCGACATGCGGGTAGCGCGGCAGCAGCTCGGCCTTGATGCGGCGCACTGCAAAATCCAGTACCCCAGCCACGCACTGCACCGTGGTGGTGATGGCCAGGATATTGCGCGTGCCCACCGTGCCATCGGCATTGCGGTAGCCCTCGAAGGTATAGCCGTCCAGCGGCGGCAGATCGGGCGCTGGCACGGTGGCGATCGGCAGGCCTTCGAGCGAGCGGGCCTCGGGCATCTGCAGCAGGCGCTCATGCACCCAGCTGCCCGCCGCGATGGCCTGGCGCGCATAGCCGATGACCACGTTGTAGCGGCGCACAGCCGCGCCCTGCGCAATGTCCACCAAGGCCACCTTGTGGGCCTGCGGCACCTGCTCGACCAGGCGCAGGCCCGAAGGCAGCACAGTGCCGGCGGGCAGACCGCCGTCATTGGCGATGATCGCGACGTTGTCCGCCGCATGCATGGAAATCGAAAGGGGGGTCGTTCTGGCTTGTGTCATATCCAATACTCTCTGGCGCGGTGCGGGCGCGGCCGCTGCACCGCGCACCTGTCCTCCAAGGTGACAGGCCGGCTGCACTGTGTCAATCGGCCTTGATGCCGGCGGCCTGGATCACCTGCGCCCATTTGGCCACCTCGGCCTTCTGGAACTCGGCCAACTCGGCCGGCGTCATCGTCGAGGGCTGCATGCCAAAGGCCTTCAGGCGGGCCTGCACCTCGGGCGTGGCGACGATTTTCATGATCTCGGCATGCAGGCGGTCCACCACCGGCTTGGGCGTGCCCGCAGGCGCAAACACCGCTTGCCAGGAGCCCATGTCAAAGCCTTTTTCACCGCCCTCGGCAATGGTGGGCACATCGGGCAGGGATTCCAGGCGCTTGGAGCTGGTCACCGCAATCGGGCGCAGCTTGCCGGCCTGGATATGCGGGCCCACGACCAGGGCCGTGTCAAACATCATGTCCACCTGGCCGCCGATGACATCCTGCACTGCCGGGCCGCTGCCCTTGTAGGGCACATGGGTGAACTTGACCCCGGTCTGGTAGGCCAGCAGCTCCAGCGCCATGTGGTTGGAGGTGCCGCTGCCCGGCGAGGCCGAGGTCAGCCCGCCACTGGCGGCCTTGGCCTTGCTGCCGGCCATCACATCGGCCAGGGTCTTGTAGGGGCTGGAGGCGGGCACCACCAGCACCAGCGGGCCCGAGCCCAGCATCGCGACCGGCGTGAAGGACTTGACCGGGTCGTAGTCGAGCTTGGAGTAGAGGCTGATATTGATCGCATGCGAGCTGATCGTGCCGCCCAGGATGGTGTAGCCATCGGGCGCCGCACGCGCGGCCAGGGCCGAGCCCACGCTGCCGCCGGCCCCGCCCTTGTTCTCGATGACCATCGGCGTGCCCAGCGCCTTGCCCAGCGGCTGGGCCACCACGCGCGCCAGCGTATCGGTATTGCCACCGGGCGGAAACGGCACCAGATAGGTGATGGATTTGCCGGTGGGCCAGCTGCTTTGCGCCAGCGCGGATGTGCTGGCCAGGCTGGCGCCCAGCATCAGCGCGCTGGCCGCGAGCGAGCTTTGGATCAGGGTTCTGCGTTGCATGGAGGTCTCCTTGGTTTGTAATCGTCGAAAGCAATGCACGCGGCGTGGCTCAGAAACGCGGCTGCCTGCCGTCAAAGCCCGGGTCGTACTTGCGCATCTGGCCCAGGTCATCGCGGTTGCGGATACCGCAGTCCAGGTAGTTGTCATGCAGGCGCGCCAGCGCATGGCGGTCCAGCCGCACACCCAGGCCGGGCGTTGTCGGCACACGCAGGCTTCCGGCTTCGAACTGCAGGCGCCCGCCTTCGATGACCTCCTCGTCCTGCCAGGGGTAGTGGGTGTCGCAGGCATAGGTGAGCAGCGGCACGCTGGCGCACAGATGCGTCATCGCCACCAGGCTGATGCCCAAATGCGAGTTGCTGTGCATCGACAGGCCCAGGTCAAACGTGCGGCACAGGGTGGACAGGCGTTGCGTCGCGCGCAGACCGCCCCAGTAGTGGTGGTCGCTCAGCACAATCTTCACCGGGCAGCCCATCTCGGCATTGCGCCGGAACTCGGCAAAATCGGTCACCACCATATTGGTGGCCAGCGGCACCTCGCAGGCGCGGGCCACGGCCGCCATGCCGTCCAGCCCGGGCGCCGGGTCTTCGTAGTACTCCAGCACACCGCGCAGCTTCTCGACAATGCGCAGGCTGGTCTCCACTGTCCAGTTGGCATTCGGATCAATGCGTAAAGGCAGGCCGGGAAAGGCCTCGGCCAAAGCCAGGATGCCGGCGGCCTCCTCATCGGGCGGCAAGGCCCCGGCCTTCAACTTGATGCTCTGGAAGCCGTACTGGCCCATCATGCGCTGCGCCTGCGCCACCAGCTGCTGCGGGGTCAGCGCCTCGCCCCAGGCATCGGGCGCATAGGGCTGGCCGGCATGCTCGGCGTACTTGTAGAACAAATAGGCCGAGAACGGCACGCTGCTGCGCGCCGCGCCTCCCAGCAGATCGACCACCGGCGCATTCGCCATCTGGCCTTGCAGATCGAGCATGGCCACCTCAAAGGCGCTGACCACCTTGGCCACCGTTTTCGACACATGGGTGCCCGGCGCCAGCGATACCTGCTGGCCCAGGAATTCCGAGGCCGTCTGCACCGGTGGTGCCACCAGCGCGGCCACCCGCTGCTCCATCTCGTTGAGCGCCCAGGGCGACAGCCCCACCAGTGCCGGCGCCGCCTTGGCCAGCGCATCGAGCATCGGCTCGTCGCCATAGCTCTCGTTGATCCCCACCAGGCCCGAGGCGGTCTCGATCTCGATGATGGAGCGCAGCGCCCAGGGTTCATGGATGCCGGCAGCGTTGAGCAGCGGCGGATCGCGGAAGGCAATCGGCGTGATGCGGATGTGGCGAATGGCGTGCGAGGTACTCATCGTGAAAGCGCAGAAGCAAGCAGAAGGGGTGAAGGGGCTGCGAGGCGGGGAGCGCTTAGCGCACCGTCATGAAAATCTGCGGCAGCCAGGTGGTGAAGGCCGGAACAAAGGTCACCAGGCCCAGCGCAAAGATCAGCGCGCCATAGAACGGCCAGATGGTGCGCATGACGGTACCCACCGACACGCCGCCAATGGCACAGCCGACAAACTGCGTCGTGCCCACCGGCGGGGTGTTCAAGCCCAGCGCGCAGTTGATGAGCAGCACAATGCCGAACTGCACCGAGCTCATGCCGTAGTGCTGGGCAATCGGCAGGAAGATGGGCGTGCACAGCAAGATGGTGGCAGCCATGTCGAGGAAGGTGCCGAGCAGGAACAGGATGATGTTGATCAGCAGGAACACCATCCAGGGCGTGGTGGTCACCTGGGCCAGCATCTGGCCGGTGAGCTCGGCCACGCCGTAGAGACTGATCAGGTAGCCAAAGGTGCTGGAGATGCCGATCAGCAGCAGGATGATGCCGGTGTTGCGCACCGCCTTGGACGCCGCCTTGACAAAGTGCGCCCAGCTGAGCGACCGGTAGACAAACACCGTCAGCGCCAGTGCATACAGCACGGCCACGACGGCCGATTCGGTGGCCGTGAACACGCCCGACAGAATGCCGCCCAGAATCAGCACCACGACAAACAGGCCCGGCAGCGCCGCTGCCAGGCTGCAGCCCACGACCTGCCAGCCGGGGAAGGTGCCCGCCGGGTAGCCCCGGCGGCGTGCCACCCAGTAGGCCGCGCCCAGGTTGCTCAGGGTCAGGATGATGGCCGGGATGATGGCCGCCAGGATCAGCGCCGCAATCGACACCTTGCCGCTGGCTGCCAGCGCATAGATGATGATGTTGTGGCTGGTCGGCATCAGCGCGCCCACCAGGGCCGCATGCGTGGTCACGTTGACGGCGTAGTCAGCGTGGTAGCCCTCCTTCTTCATCATCGGGATCATCACCGCGCCCATTGCCGAGACATCGGCCACCGGCGAGCCCGAGACGCCGCCAAACAAGGTGCAGGCCACCACATTGGACATGCCCAGCCCGCCGCGCACATGGCCGATCAGCGCCCGCGCAAAGTTGACGATGCGGTCGGCAATGCCCCCGTGCAGCATCAGCTCACCGGCAAAGATGAAGAACGGAATCGCCAGGAAGGAGAACACCCCCATGCCGGCGGTCATCTGTTGAAAACCCACCTCCAGCGGCAGCCCCTCGTAGGCCAGGGTGGCCAGCGCAGACAGGCCAATGGAGAAGGCCACCGGCACGCCCAGCAGCAGCAGGACGGCAAAGCTCAGGCTCAGAATCAGCAAGGCTGTGGTCATCGCCGCGCTCCTAGTTGGGCTGCACTTCGCGGCCTTGCGCGAGTGCGATCAGGTGTTCAATGGAAAACAGCACGATCAGGCTGCCGGCAAGAATGGCGGGCACATATTTCCAGCCCTCGGACACGCCCAGCGTCGGCAGGCGGTAGTCCCAGACCGATTCGGCCAGCGACGCGCAGCCATAGGCCATCGCCGCGCCGAACAGCAGAATCAGCGCATGGATCAGAAACTCCATCTTGGTGCGCAGCCAGTCCGGCGCCAGCACCAGCAGCGATTCCAGCCCGATATGGCCGCTGTCGCGCACGCCCACGGCGACGCCGAACATGGTCACGTAGAGCACCAGCAACAGCGACAGGCTCTCGGCCCAGGTCGGCGTGTTGTTGAGCACATAGCGGCCAAACACCTGCCAGCTGACGGCAGCGATCAACAGCATCAGGCCGGCAATACCCAGCCACATGCACAAGCGCGACAAGGCGCTGCAAATCTTGGTAAACATCGTGGTGCCCGAGCAGCCCGGGGCGCACAGCCCCGGGCGATGGTTGCAAGGAGCCAGCACCCGGCGGGCACTGGCATTGGCGTTGGATCAGCGGTGGATCAAGGCGTGTCTTGCGCGCGCTTGACCAGGTCCTTCAGCTTGGCATCGGTGATGAACTTGTCGTACACCGGACGCATCGCCGCCTGGAACGGGGCCTTGTCCACCTCGATGATCTCGGCGCCGCCGGCCTTCACGACCTCGAGCGACTTGGCCTCGCGCTCGGCCCACTGCTTGCGCATGTACGGCACCGATTCCTTGGCGGCCTGGCGCACCCAGCCCTGCTCCTCGGGCGAGAGCCTGTCAAAGGTCCGTTTGGAGAACAGCAAGATCTCGGGCGCCATCGAGTGCTCGGTCTTGCTGAAGTACTTGGCGACTTCGAACGAGCGCGAGCTCTCGAAGGTCGGGTAGTTGTTCTCGGCTGCATCGATGAGGCCGGTCTTCAGCCCGGTGTAGACCTCGCCCATCGGCATCGGCGTCGCATTGGCGCCCATGGCCTCGAGCATGCTCACCCACAGATCGGACTGCTGCACGCGCACCTTCATGCCCTTCATGTCGGCCAGGCTCTTGACCGGCCGCTTGGCGGTGAACATCGAGCGCGCGCCGCTGTCGTAAAAGCCCAGGCCGACAAAGCCCTGCTTCTCGCAGGCTTTGAGGATCTCCTCGCCCACGGGGCCATCGAGCACCTTGTGCATATGCTCCACCGAGCGGAACAGGAAGGGCATCGTGGGCACCACGGTCTCGTTGCAGACATTGTTCATCGCGCCGACATTGACCCGCACCATCGCCAGCGCACCGATCTTGGCCTGCTCGATGGTTTCCTTCTCGCCCCCCAGCGCCCCGTTCGGGTAGACGCGGATACTGTGCTTGCCGCCTGACAGCGCCTTGAGGCGCTCGCCCATGAACTTCACCGCCTGCACGGTCGGGTAGTCGTCCGGGTGGATATCCGATGAACGAAATTCGGTGGCCTGCGCGCCGAGCGCCAGCAGACCAGCAGCCAGTGCTGCACTGATAGTGGAAAGTCGCATTTGTCTACCTCGTTATCTCTATGGTTGGGGAACATGCCCGGATGGTTTCCGGATCTCTGGGTCACACACACCTCGCCTGTTTACAGGGGCCGAAATTCCGTCTCCTCCATTCCTGGTACGCCGGGGCGCAGCGCAAACAGGCCACCGGCCAGCGGCTGGTCCGACAGATCGATGCCGTCTGGCCGTATCGATGTGACATAGAGCACATCCAGGCCCGGGCCGCCAAAGGCGCACATGGCCGGCTTCTTGACCGGCAACGGCAGCGAGCGGTCCAGTTGCCCATCGGGCCGGAAGCGGTGCACCAGGCCGGCGTCATTGCCGCAGATCCAGTAACAGCCCTCGGCATCGATGGCCGCGCCATCGGGCCGGCCCGGCAGGCTGGTCATGTCGACAAACAGGCGGCGGTTGCGGGGGGTACCGCTGGCGGTGTCGTAGTCAAAGGCCCAGATCTGCTGGCTGCGGGGGTGCGAGTCCGACAAGTACATGGTCCGGCCATCGGGGCTGAAGGCCAGGCCGTTGGGCGTGATCAGCGGGCCCAGTTGCAGATCCTGCGCGCGGCCTGCTGCCAGGTCATCGGCGCCAAAGCGGTAGACCCGGCCCACCGGCTGCGCCGCCGCCATGTCCATCAGCATGCTGCCGGCCACCAGGCGGCCCTGGCGGTCACAGCGCCCGTCGTTGAAGCGCATGCCGGGCATCGCGTGGCCGACGGTGGCCAGCGCCTGGATACGGGCCTCGCCATGGCGGTCACCATCGCCCAAGGTCACCTGGTAAATGCCATCTTCCAAACCGGCAATCCAGCGCCGCGGCTCGCCCTGCCAGGGGGCCATGCAGGCCAGCATCTGTGGCAGCTGCCATTGCGTGGCGGCGCCTTGCCCGGGCTGCCAGCGCTGCAGCAGGCCCCTCGGTATGTCGGCCCAGTACAGCGCAGCCTCCTGCGCCCGCCACACGGGGCTTTCGCCGGTGGCGTTGCGGGCATCGATGACCAGCTCGGCGGCTGTCATGCAGGCTGCTCCGGCGTATCGCCAAAGGGGCCCTGGGCGGTGAAGGCGCCGCCCTGGTAGACGGCGACCGGGTCGTTGGCGGCAGGGGCGGGTTGCGCCTCCACCTTGGCGCGCCAGGGCTCGGAGCTGTCCTTGGGCACAAAGCCCAGGTGGGCGGCGGCATGGTTGTCCCACCACAGATCGCGGTTGGCCGATGCGCCATAGACGACGGTATGGCCGACGTTGGGGGTGAACAGGCTTTTCTCCACCAGCTGCACCAGATCGTCATAGCTCAGCCAGCTGTGCATCATGCGCCGGTCCTTGGGCTCGGGGAAGGACGAGCCAATGCGTATGCTCACCGTCTCGATGCCATAGCGGTCAAAGTAAAAACTCGCCATGTCCTCGCCAAAGGACTTGGACAGGCCATAGTAGCCATCGGGGCGGCGGCGCGCGTTGGCGTCGATCTTTTCGCTCTGCTTGTAAAAGCCGATCACATGGTTGGAGCTGGCAAACACGATGCGCTTCACACCATGGCGGCGCGCGGCCTCGTAGAGGTGGAAGATGCCTTTGATATTGGCCTCCAGCACCTCTTCAAAAGGCCGCTCCACCGATACACCGCCCAGGTGCACGATGGCGTCGCAACCGGCCACCATCGCATCCACCGCCTGCTTGTCGGCCAGGTCGCAGGGGACGACTTCTTCTTGCGCATCCAGCGGCGCGCCCATGCCGGCGATATCGGACACGCGCAAGACGGGCGCCAGGCCACGCAGGCGCTGGCGCAGCACCCGGCCCAGGCCGCCGGCCGCGCCGGTCAACAGCAAGCGTTGCAGCGGAGGTGTTTGTACCTGCATGTGCTGCTCCTTTTCCATAAAAAAAGGCGCTTGTGAAAAGCGCCTTGGGTGGTCAGCCTTGTGCCAGGCCGTCAATGGCAGAACGGATGTTCTTCAGCGCCTTCACCACCAGCGCGGGGTCGGTGGCGAACGACAGACGGATATAAGGCGACATGCCAAACGCAGCGCCCGGCACGGTCGCCACCTGTGCGGCATGGAGCAAAAAGCCCGACACTGCGGCATCGCTGTCCAGCACCTGGCCTTCGGCCGTGCGGCGGCCGATCAGGCTCTGGCAACCGAGGAACAGGTAGAAAGCACCATCGGGCACCGACGACAGGGTCAGCTCGGGCACGATGGCCAGTGCGCTGCGGATGGTCTGCAGCCGGTCGACAAAGGTCTGGCGCGCCTGGCGCACGCAGTCCTGGTCGCCCAGCAGCGCCGCCTGTGCAGCCGCCTGCGCCACCGAGGTGGCACTGGTGCAGCTTTGCGATTCGAGCTTGTTCATGCCGCCGATCAGCTTCTCGGGGCCTGCCGCATAGCCAATGCGCCAGCCGGTCATCGCGTAGGACTTGGACACACCGTTGATGATCAGCATGCGGTCCTTCAGGTACGGACAGGCCTGGGCGAACGAGACAAAGGGCACACCGGTCAGGATGATGTGCTCGTAGATCTCATCGGACATGACCAGCACCTCGGGGAAGTCCTTGAGCACCTCACCCAGCGCCTCCAGCTCGGCACGGCTGTAGACCGCGCCGGTAGGGTTGCCGGGGCTGTTGATGATCAACCAGCGCGTCCTGGCCGTGATGCTCTGGCGCAGGGCCTCGGGCGTGAGCTTGAAGCCGACTGCCTCGGAGCAGGGCACATAGACCGGCACGCCGCCGTGCAATGCCACGATGTCGCCATAGGACACCCAGCAAGGCGTGGGCACCACGACCTCGTCACCGCTCTCCAGGGTGGCCATGAAGGCATTGAAGATCAGCTGCTTGGCGCCGACACCGGTGGTGATCTCGGCCACGGCGTAGTCGAGGGCGTTGTCCTGCTTGAACTTCTGCGCAATCGCCTTGCGCAGGCTCTCGTTGCCGGCGGGCACGGTGTACTTGGTGGCACCGGCCTTGGCCGCCGCCATCGCTGCATCGATGATGTGCTCGGGCGTATTGAAATCGGGCTCACCAATGCTCAGGTCGATGACATCGATGCCTTCGGACTTCATCTTCTTGGCCTGCGAGGAAATCGCCATGCTGGGCGACGAAGGCAGGCTCTCGACTTTTTGACTTAGCTTCAACATAAATTCGCAATCGCTCGGTTTCTCTTAGATGCCCTTGTCGTTGGGGTTGGCGTAGAGCGCCTTGGTCGAATCGCTGAGCGGGAAATTGATGTTCACATTGCGCGGCGGGATCGTGGTCATGAACCACTTTTGGTAGAGCGCTTCCATCTCGCCGGACTTGATCATCGCGTAGACGGTGTCATCGACCAGCTTCTTGAAGGCCGGGTCATCCTTGCGCAGCATCACGCCATAGGGCTCGGTGCGCAGTGGCTCATTGAGGATCACGTACTGGTCGCGCTGGGGCGAGGTGGCGATAAAGCTGGCCAGTTGCACGTCGTCGAGCACAAAGGCGTCGGCCTTGCCCGATTCAAACATCACAAAGGCTTCGGACGGGTCCTTGCCATAGACCTCGTTGAACTTCACGCCCTGGGCCTTCTTGTAGGCGCGCAGCAACTGGATCGAGGTGGTGCCGGTGACGGTGGCCACATTGCGGTTTTGCAGATCGGCAATGCCCTTGACCGGCGAATCCTTGCGCACCGCCAGGGTCACGTTGGCCGAGAAGTAGCTCGGCGAGAAGGAAACTTGCTCCTGGCGCGCGATAGTGTTGGTCACCGGCGTGCAGTCCAGATCGACGGTGTTGTTCTGGATCAGCGGAATGCGGCTGGTGGGCGTGGTGATCAGGTACTTGATCTCAAGCTTGGGCAGGCCAGCGGCCTTTTGTGCTGCCTCAGCCACCTTCAGGCAGATGTCGTTGATCATGCCGATGGGATCCGCATTGCCGTTGACCTTGTAGCTGAAAGGCACGGACATGTCGCGTGCACCGATGGTGATCGCACCGCTTTGCTTGATCTTCTCCAGGGTGCTGGGGGTCTGCGCTTGCGCCAGGGAAGCAGCCAGCAGGGTGACGGCACATACGGTGGTTTTCGAGAAAAGCTTGAGCATGATGGGAAAGTAGGTTACAACAAGGCATCAGTCATGTGTTGTCTGATGACAAGGCTGAATTATGATCACAGCTATGCCCAAAAGCCCCTCGGAATTACCCGCATCCCCGTCAATGGCATCCGCCCCGGATGCCATTTGCCACGGTTGCCGTGCCGCACAAGCCAACGGCCAGACCCTTGTTCTGCCGGACCACAGCCATGCTTAAAAGCCCTTCGGAATTAGCCGCATCCCCATCGTTGGCATCGGACTCGGCCGCAAGCCTGCGCGGCAGCCGTGCCGCCAAAGGCAGCCGCAGCCTGGCCAATCTGCTGTCGGAAGAGTTTGAAAACAAGATCCGCCAGGGCCTGTTGCAAGAGGGCGACAAGCTGCCCACCGAGACCGAACTGGTGCGCAGCTATGACGTGAGCCGCACCGTGGTGCGCGAGGCGCTGTCCAAGTTGCAGGCCTCCGGTTTGGTGGAAACCAAGCACGGCATCGGCACCTTTGTGCTGCCCGCGCGCAGCACGCCGGGCATGGTGCTCAGCGCCCATGAGCTGAGTGAATCGGTCGATGTGCTCGCCGTGCTGGAGCTGCGCATCAGCCTGGAGACCGAGGCCGCCGGCCTGGCCGCCACCCGGCGCCAGGAGCCGCATCTGCGCGCGATGCGCACTGCCCTGCAGGCCTTTGAGCAGAATTTTGCACTGGGCCGCGAGACCGTGAGCCATGACCTGGACTTTCACCTGAGCATCGCCAAGGCCACCGGCAACCGCTACTTCCAGGAGATCCTGCAGCACTTTGGCTCGATGCTGATTCCGCGCAACCGGATTGCCTCGATCCACATCCCCACGCGCGACCCGGACTACCTCAAGCGCGTGAACCGCGAGCATGAAGAAATCTTCTCTGCGATCGAGCGCCAGGATGCCGACTCGGCCCGCGCTGCGATGCGCATCCACCTGACCAACTCGCGCGAACGCCTGCGCCTGGCCCAGCGCCTGGCCCAGGAGCAGCAAGCAGCCGGCGGACCGGGCAAGGAGCGCTGAAGCGCCCACGCAACAGCCCGGCATGGGGCTGTTGCGGTAGCTCCCTAGCACTTAGAAGCAGCGCCAGCCAGCCCAGCAAAACACAGCAAGGGGCCCGCGCCAGCACTCGAACCAAGGCCGCGCAAAGCGGCCTGCATCCCCACCCCTACACCCAGACAAGCGTTTCCCCTAGTCAAGCAATACTTGGCGATCTGCGTTTTGAGTTGTATGATGTCTTATATCTAAAAAGGAGACAGAGACATATGCATCGCCGTTCGCACCTGATCTATTCAGCGCTGGCCCTGGCTGCCGGTAGCTTGTTATCGACTCCGCTGTGGGCGGCCGATGCATGGCCAAGCAAGCCGATCCGGCTGATCGTTCCCTACCCACCCGGTGGCAGCTCGGACATCATTGCCCGCTCGATTGGCCAGCTGATCTCGCAAGAGCTCAAGCAGACGGTGGTGATCGACAACAAGCCCGGTGCCAACGGCAACCTGGGGGCCGAGTTGGTGGCCCGCGCCCAGCCCGATGGCTACACCTGGCTGCTCTGCGATCTGGGTGCGCTGGCGATCTCGCCATCGGTCTACACCAAGCTCAGCTTTGACCCGAGCAAGGACCTGCGTGGCGCCGCGATGCTGGCCTACTCGCCGCACATGCTGGTGGTGCACCCTTCGGTGCAGGCCAACAACCTGCAGGAGCTGGTGGCGCTGTCCAAGAAACAGGACCTGAACTTTGCCGTCACGGCCACCGGCAGCGCGCCGCACCTGGCCGGCGTGGAGCTGGCACGGCTGACGGGCGCCAAATGGGTCTATGTGCCCTACAAGGGCGGTGTGCAATCGGTGCAGGACACCGTGGCCGGCCAGACCCAGGTGCTGATGAACGGCATGCTGGCCACCTACCCCCATGTGCAAAGCGGCAAGCTGAAGCTGCTGGGCATCTCCAAGAACACCCGCATGCCGCTGATCGCCGATGTGCCGACCCTGGCCGAGCAAGGCGCGGCCGGCTTTGCTTCGGGCACCTGGCAAGGCGTGGTCCTGCCGGCCAAGACGCCCGACGCCGTGATCCAGAAGGTGAACCAGGCCTTGCTGACCGCCATCCGCTCGCCCGAGGTGCGCTCGCGCCTGACCGGCCAGGGCGCCGAGGTGGTCACGATGACGCCGGCCGAGACCGACCAATTTTTCAAGGCCGAACGCCAGCGCTGGCGCACGGTCGTCCAAACCGCCAACCTGCAGCTCGATTGAGCCGCGCAGGTTTGGCACTGTCGATTCCCCCTCTTTTCTTTGAAAGTTTGATATGAGCACCATGAGCCCCCAGGATGTGAAGAACGTGATGAGTTCCGGACTGCTGTCCTTCCCCATTACCGACTTCGATGCACAAGGCAACTTCAACGCCAAGGGCTATGCCGAGCGCCTGGAATGGTTGGCCCCGTTTGGCGCCAGCGCGCTGTTCGCCGCTGGCGGCACCGGTGAGTTCTTCTCGCTGACTGCGGAGGAATACCCCGCGATCATCAAGACCGCGGTGGACACCTGCAAGGGCAAGGTGCCGATCATTGCCGGTGCAGGCGGCCCGACCCGCTTTGCGATCCAGTGCGCACAGGCTGCGGAAGCCGCTGGTGCCCACGGCATCCTGCTGATGCCCCACTACATGACCGAAGCCAGCCAGGAAGGCCTGGCCGCCCACGTCGAAGCCGTCTGCAAGAGCGTGAAGTTCGGCGTCATCATCTACAACCGTGGCGTGAGCCGCTTCACCCCCGAGACCGTGGCCAAGCTCTGCGAACGCAACCCCAACCTGGTGGGTTTCAAGGACGGCGTGGGCGACATCGAAGCCATGTCGGCCATGTACCTGACCATGGGTGACCGCCTGGCCTACCTGGGTGGCTTGCCGACCGCCGAAGTCTATGCCGCTGCCTACAAGGCACTGGGCACGCCGGTGTACTCGTCGGCCGTGTTCAACTTCATCCCCAAGACGGCCATCCGCTTCTACGAAGCCGTGCGCACCGATGACCACGCCACCCAGCACCAGCTGCTCAAGGACTTCTTCATGCCTTACCTGAAGATCCGCAACCGCAGCGCCGGCTACGCCGTGTCCATCATCAAGGCCGGCGCCAAGCTGGTGGGCCACGATGCCGGTCCGGTGCGCGCACCGCTGGCCGACCTCAAGCCCGAGGAAATCGACATGCTGGCAGCGCTGATCAAGAAGGTTGAAGCCTGATCTGCGTTGACCTCCTGGCCCGGTAACCACCCGCAGCACGGTGCTGCGGATGGTGCCGGGCTCTTTCCGTTGAAAGCCCCCTCCACACATGACTGCTACCCAACGCCCGCGCGTGCTGCAAATGGGCAAGATGCCGCTGCCCGCGCTTGACGCCGATCTGGCCCAGGAATTCGATACCACCGTGCTGAGCGCACAAGCGGACCCGCAGCAGTTCCTGGCTGCCCATGGTTCGGAATTTGCCTACCTGGTCACCTCGGCCAGCATGGGCGCATCGGCCGCGGTGATCCAGGCCTTGCCGGCACTGCGCGGCATCAGCAGTTTTGGCGTGGGCTTTGATGCGCTGGACCAGCAGGCCATCCTGGCCACATCCGCCCGCGTGGGCTACACCCCCGGCGTGCTGGACGACTGCGTGGCCGACATGGCCTTTGCGCTGCTGCTGGACAGCGCCCGGCACCTGGCGGCGGCCGACCGCTTTGTGCGCGCCGGCCTCTGGCCCAGCGAACGCTTTGGCGTCTACACCCGCGCCTCGGGCAAGCGCCTGGGCATTCTGGGCATGGGCCGCATTGGCCGCCAGGTCGCGCGCCGCGCCAGCGGTTTTGACATGGAGGTGGCCTACCACAACCGCCGCCCGGTCAGCGATTCGCCGCACCGCTACATGGCCTCGCTGCAGGAACTGGCCGAGTGGTGCGACTTTCTGGTCATCACCGCCGCCGGTGGCGACGACACCCGCCATCTGGTCAATGCCCAGGTGCTGCAAGCACTGGGCCCGCAGGGCTTTCTGATCAATGTGGCGCGCGGCAGCGTGGTCGATGAAGCGGCGCTGCTGGATGCGCTGCAGCACCAGCGCATTGCCGGCGCCGGCCTCGATGTGTTCGAGGACGAACCCCGCCCCCTGCCCGGCCTGCTGCTGCAGGACAACGTGGTGCTGGCACCGCATATTGCCAGCGGCACCCAGGAGACGCGCCGCGCGATGGCCGATCTGGTGCTGGCCAACCTGCGCAGCCTGATCGCCCACGGCCAGCCGCTGCAGGAAGTGCCCTGGTCCCTGGCAGCGGCACAGGCCCGCGTTGCCTGAGCGGCGCCTGAACCACCCCCCATTTTTTTGAGACCAGGCCCCAACCGCCTGGCAAGCCCATGACGACACACAACAACCTGATCAACGGCAGCTGGACACCCGGCAAGACCACCTCTCCCAACACCAACCCCAGCGACCTGTCCGATGTGATCGGCCAGTACGCCCAAGGCGATGCCAGCGACGTGGATGCGGCAGTGGCGGCGGCCACCGCGGCCTTCCCGGCCTGGAGCGTCTCGGGCATCCAGGCGCGCCATGATGCGCTCGACAAGATCGGCCATGAAATCTTGGCGCGCAAGGAAGAGCTGGGCGACCTGCTGGCCCGCGAAGAAGGCAAGACCCGGCCCGAGGCGATCGGCGAAGTGGCCCGCGCCGGCCAGATCTTCAAGTTCTTTGCCGGCGAATGCCTGCGCCTGGCCGGTGAGAGCCTGCCGTCGGTGCGCCCCGGCATTGGCGTGGAAATCACGCGCGAGCCCATCGGCGTGGTCGGCCTGATCACGCCCTGGAACTTCCCCATCGCGATTCCGGCCTGGAAGATCGCCCCCGCGCTGGCCTTTGGCAACTGCGTGGTGATCAAGCCCGCCGACCTGGTGCCCGGCAGCGCCTGGGCCCTGGCCGACATCATCCACCGCAGCGGCATCCCTGCCGGTGTCTTCAACCTGGTGATGGGCCGGGGCCGCATCATTGGCGATGCTTTGGTGCAGCACCCCGGTGTGGCAGCGATCAGCTTTACCGGCTCGGTCGGTGTGGGCCGGGGCATTGCCGAGGCCTGCGTCAAATCCGGCAAGAAGGTGCAGCTGGAGATGGGCGGCAAGAACCCGCAGGTGGTGCTGGACGATGCCGACCTGGCCCAGGCCGTGGAGCTGTCAGCCCAGAGCTGCTTTTACTCGACCGGCCAGCGCTGCACCGCATCGAGCCGCCTGATCGTCACCGACAAGATCTACCCCGCCTTTGTGCAGGCGCTGCAAGAGCGCATGGCCAAGATCAAGGTCGGCGATGCGCGCGCCGCCGGCACCGATATCGGCCCCGTGGTGAGCCAGGCCCAGCTGGAGCAGAACCTGAGCTATGTGGAAATCGCCAAGGCCGAAGGCGCCGTGCTGGCCGCTGGCGGCAGCCGCATTGCCTGCCACACCGGCAGCGGCAAGGAGGGGTTTTTCATGCAGCCAGCCTTGCTGGTGGACAGCACGCCGCAGATGCGCATCAACCGCGAAGAGGTGTTTGGCCCGGTCGCCAGCGTGATCCGCGTGCAGGACTATGAAGAGGCACTGGCTGTGGCCAACGACACCGCCTTTGGCCTGTCTGCCGGCATTGCCACCACCAGCCTGAAGTACGCCAGCCACTTCAAGCGCCATGCCCAGGCCGGCATGGTGATGGTGAACCTGCCCACTGCCGGCGTGGACTACCATGTGCCGTTTGGCGGCCGCAAGGGATCGAGCTACGGCCCGCGCGAGCAAGGCCGCTATGCGCAGGAGTTCTACACCACGGTGAAGACGGCCTACACGCTGGCATAAACGCTGCGCCAGCCCATGGCGCCTGCGGGCATGCGGTGGCCCTCCACCGCATACCCGCGCAGTACTTGGTCGCTCTCAGGTAATACGCTTGGCGGAAAATGGCAGGATGAAACTTCTGCCCGACCTTTCTCTGCCGGTGACGGCCGACATCAACGACCCCCAGCCCCTGATCCTCTACCACGGCCGCAACTGCCCCGATGGCTATGGCGCGGCGCTGGCGGCCTGGCTGTTCTTCTCCGGCAACGCAGAGTTTCGCGGCCTGGACCATGGCGAAATTCAGACTGTGGACGACCTGGGGCCGCTGGCCGGCCGCACGATCTACATCCTCGACTTTGCCTTTGGCCCCGAGCTGCTGGCGGCCATCGAGGCGCAGGCCCACAAGCTGGTGCTGCTGGACCACCACAAGAGCGCGGCCGAGAAGCTCCATGGCTACCAATGCACCTGCGGCGTCGTGCATTTCGACATGAACAAGTCCGGCGCGCGCCTGGCCTGGGAGTTCTTCTTTCCCCAGAACCCCATCCCCGCGCTGGTGCTGCATATCGAGGACCGCGACATCTGGCGCTGGCAGTACCCCGAAAGCGGTGCCTTCCTGGCCGCGCTGGACATGGAGCCGCGCAGCTTTGAGCGCTGGGCCGAGATTGCAGCCTTCAGCCCCGAACAACTGAGCGCCTTCATGGCACGGGGCGGCGCGATGGACGAGAAGTACCTCAAGCTCTGTAGCGACATCGCCGAAGGCGCGCAGCCACTGGTGTTCAATGGCGTGGCTGGCTTGATGGTGAATGCCCCGGGCATGTTCCACAGCCAGGTCGGCGATATCCTGGCCAAGCAGAGCGGCACCTTTGCGCTGATGTGGAGCGCCAGCCCCAAGGGCGCCAAATGCGGCCTGCGCTCGCGCTCGGACTTCAACTGCATTCCGCTGGCCGAAAGCATGGGCGGTGGCGGCCATGCGCAGGCCTGCGGCTTCCGCATGGGGGTGGACCGCCTGCCCGAGCTGCTGGCCGGCAGCCTGACCGCCCGGCCCGAAGACGCGCTGCCGCCCCCACGCCCCGCGCCAGCCGCAGCACCCACCCCGGTGCCGACAGGCACGCCATGATGGCTGCCACCCGCACGGACAGCAGCACCTGGGCGCAGCAATGCCCTCTGTGCGGCCAGCGCAACGGCTGTGCCGTGGCCCAGGGCCTGCCTGCTGCCCAGTGCTGGTGCATGACCGCCGATATCGACCCCCAGGCCTTGCAGCGCCTGGCCCCTGCCGAGCGCGGCCAGCGCTGCATCTGCCCGGCCTGTGGCCGCGCGGAGCCCGATCCCGGCGCCAGCCCCAACCGGGGTGACTGACAAGCCCCAGCCCCAGGATCATCATCAAACGCCCGGGGCCCGCCTGCTTGCAGGCACCCCACCAGGCCCCCGCCACACGCGCCCATCCGCCCAGCCCACGCCATGCAGATAAGACACCACAACGCCCAGGATCTGCGCAGCCTCTATGGGGAGCGCTTTCGCTGGTACCTGCTGTTCAGCGTCATGGTGGGCACGATGGCCTCGATCATCTCGTCGACCATTTTCAATGTCGCCATTCCGGCGATGAGCCAGCACTTCCAGCTCGGCCAGTCGCGTGCGCAATGGGTGACCTCGTCCTTCATGGTGGCCACGACGGTCGCGATGCTGACCACGCCCTGGCTGCTGTCGCGCTATGGCTACCGCAACACCTACCTGGGCGCTGTGCTGCTGCTGATGCTGGGGGGGATGGGCGGCGGTTTCAGCAGCGACTACAACCTGGTGCTGGTGGCGCGCGTGGTCGAAGGGCTGGCGGCCGGTGTGATCCAGCCGATTCCCGCCATCATCATCCTGCATGCCTTCGCATCGCATGAGCAAGGCCGGGCCAACGGCCTGTTTGGCATGGGCATCGTGCTGGCGCCGGCCATTGGCCCGAGCGTGGGCGGCCTGCTGGTCGACTGGATGGGCTGGCGTTCGGTGTTCTTCATGGTGGTGCCGCTGTGCCTGGCCTCGGTCTGGCTGGGGCTGAAGTTTGTGCCCGTCAATGCGCCCGGCGGCGCCGCCGCCGACCGCCATGGCAACAGCCTGGACTGGCTGGGCCTGGCCATTGCCACCACCGGCACGGTCTGCCTGCTCAATGGCCTGGTGGCGCTGCATGGCAGCGGCTGGCAGCAAAGCGCCGTGCTGCTGGCGATTGCGCTGGTTTGCCTGCCCGCCTTCATTGGCTGGCAGCGGCGCCTGCTGGCCCAGGGCGGCAAGCCGCTGATGGACCTGCGCCTGTTTGCCAGCAAGCCTTTTGCGGCCGGCTGCATCGTGGCCTTCATCTACGGCGTGGCCTTGTTTGGCTCCACCTACCTGCTGCCGGTATTCATGCAGCTGGGGCTGTCGTACTCGGCGTCGGTCGTGGGCACCACGATGCTGCCCGCCGGCCTGGTGCTGGGCGGCGTCATCGCGCTGGCCGGCCGCATGGCTGACCGCACCCCTGTGCACTGGCTGGTGATCGGCGGCCTCTCGCTGCTGGCGCTGTCCTTTGTGCTGACCGGTGTGCTGCAGCCGGGCTCGTCGCTGTGGCTGCTGGTGGGCTATACGGTGCTGGGCCGCATTGGACTGGGCTTCATCCTGCCGTCGCTGACCCTGGGCAGCATGCGCTCGCTGGACAAAAGCCTGATCTCACAGGGGTCGAGCAGCTTCAGCTTTCTGCGCATGCTCGGCGGCGCCGCCGGGGTGAGCCTCTGCGGCATCTTTCTGGAGTGGCGCGTGGCCTTCTACGCCAACCAGTCGCCCGCCATCGACATTGTGCTGGCCGAGCGGGTGGCGGGTTTTCGCGACACTTTTTTGATGCTGGCCGTGGTCTGTGTACTCGCGGGCGTCGCTGCCCGCCAGCTGCAGGCACCTGCGGCGGCCAGGCCATAAGAGATTTTGACCAGGTTCTTGGCCCGGAGCGAATGGTCTACACTGGGCCATCCAACGGTTTTCAAAGAGTTTTTGCCATGTGCCAACTGCTGGGGATGAACTGCAACACCCCCACCGACATCAACTTCAGCTTCAGCGGCTTTTCGCAGCGGGCCGGCAACACCGACCACCACAGCGATGGCTGGGGCATCGCCTTCTTTGAAGAAGGCGGCCTGCGCCTGCTGGTGGACCACCAGCCGGCCGTCCAGTCGCCGGTGGCCGAGCTGGTGCGGCGCTACCCCATCCACAGCCGCAATGTGATTGCGCATATCCGCAAGGCCACGCAGGGCCAGGTGCTGCTGCAGAACTGCCACCCCTTTGTGCGCGAGCTCTGGGGCAAGAACTGGGTGTTTGCCCACAATGGCGATCTCAAGGACTTCCGCCCCCGCCTGCACACCCACTTTCACCCGGTGGGCGATACCGACAGCGAGCATGTGTTTTGCTGGCTGATGCAGGAGCTGTGGAAATCCCATGCCGGCACGCCCAGCATTGCCGAGCTGACCCACACCCTGCGCGAGCTGGCCGCCCAGATTGCGCCGCATGGCACCTTCAACTTTCTGCTCTCCAATGGCGAGGCGCTCTGGGCCCATGCGAACACCTTCCTGTGCTACACCGAGCGCGCGCATCCGTTCTCGCAGGCACAGCTGAGCGATGAGGACCTGAGCATCGACTTTGCCACCTGCACCACGCCGCAGGACCGGGTGGCCGTGGTGGTGACGTCGCCGCTGACCACCAACGAGCAGTGGACAGCTTTCCAGCCCGGCGAGCTGATGGTGTTTGCCGACGGCCGGCGCCTGGCGCTCTAAACAACAAACCCGGCAGCGCCGGGTTTGTTTTTCACGATCCTGCAAAGGCCCTCAAGCCAGCGCGCGGGTGATCAGGATCTTCTGCACATCGCTGGTGCCTTCGTAGATCTGGCAGACCCGCACATCGCGGTAGATGCGCTCCACCGGAAAATCATTGACGACGCCATAGCCGCCCAGGGTCTGGATGGCGGCGCTGCAGACGCGCTCGGCCATCTCGCTGGCAAACAGCTTGGCCATGGCCGCTTCCTTCAGGCACGGCTGGCCGGCATCGCGCAGGCTGGCAGCATGCCAGATCAGCTGGCGGGCGGCCTCGATCTGCGTGGCGCATTCGGCCAGGCGAAAGCCGACGGCCTGGTGGTTGATGATGGGCGTGCCAAAACTCTCGCGCTCCTTGGCGTACTGCACGGCCACATCAAAGGCGCTGCGGGCCATGCCCACGCTCTGCGCAGCAATGCCGATGCGCCCGCCTTCGAGCGCGCCCAGCGCAATCTTGTAGCCCTCGCCTTCGGCACCGATCAGGTTCTCAGCCGGCACCACGCAGTTCTCAAAATTGATCTGCGCGGTATCGCTGCTGTGCTGGCCAAGCTTGTCCTCCAGCCGCGCCACCTGGTAGCCCGGGTTGTCGGTGGGCACGATAAAGGCGCTCATGCCCTTTTTGCCGGCGCCCTTGTCGGTCACCGCAATCACGATCGCCATCTGGCCGTTCTTGCCGCTGGTGATGAACTGCTTGACGCCATTGATCACATAGGCATCGCCCTGTTTGGTGGCGGTGGTGCGCAGCGCGCTGGCGTCCGAGCCGACATGGGGCTCGGTCAGGCAGAAGGCGCCCAGCATCTCGCCCTTTGCCAATGGTGCCAGCCATTGCTTTTTCTGCGCATCGCTGCCGTAGCGCATCAGGATGGCATTGACGGGGCAGTTGGTCACGCTGATGGCGGTGCTGGTGCCGCCGTCGCCAGCGGCAATTTCTTCCAGCACCAAGGCCAGGCTGATGTAATCCAGCCCTGCGCCACCGAGCGCATCGGGCACGCAGATGCCGTAGGCACCCAGCTGGGCCAGGCCCTGGTGGGCTGCCTTGGGGAACACATGGTCGCGGTCCCACTGCGCGGCGTGCGGCCACAGCTCGGCCTGGGCAAATTCACGCACCGCATCGCGGATCATCGTCTGGTCGTCGTTCAAAAGCATCGGTTGTCTCCGGATTTTCTCGTTCTGTCGCTGTCTGCTTGGCGGGCTTACCAGTGCTTGGCGCGGCGGCCATCGTGGTGCAGCAGGCGCCCCTTGTCCGCATCGCTGACCGAGGCCAGGGTCTGGCGCATGCCGCTCACGCTTTGCTGCACGGTCAGCGGCGCTTCATCCCCGCCCATGTCGGTCTGCACCCAGCCCGGGTCCAAGGTGATCAGGCGCGCGCCGGGGTAGTCATGCTGGGCGGAGGCCACCGCCATGTTCAGCGCTGTCTTGCTGACCCTGTACAGCCAGGAATAGCTGTCATCCACGCCTTCGATCTGCGACATCGACGACGAGATAAAGGCAAACACGCCGCCGCTGGCCTCGACTATCGGGCCGATCTGCGGCAGCAGCTGCATGGCGCCCAGCACATTGGTGTGCATCACCGCATCAAAATCGGCCTGGGTCGGCACCGTGCGGGCATTGGGCCGGCGGATCACACCGGCCACATACATCGCCAAGTCGATCTGCTGGCCCGCCAATGCCGTGGCCAGTGCCGTCACGCTCTCCGGTTTGAGCACATCAACCAGAAAAGCCCGCGCGCCCAGCGCCTGCAGCCGCGCCTGCGCCTCGGCATCACGCACCGTGGCCAGCACCGTCCAGCCTGCCTGCGCATATTCCCGCACCAGCTCCAGGCCAATGCCGCGCGAGGCGCCGATCACCAAAATCACAGCCATTCCTACGCCCTCCTCGGCGGTTGTCGTCACTGTCCCTGCTCTTGCAGGATTTGCTGCTGGTAGCGCGCCACCATGTCCGCCTGAGGCTCGGGTGCCGCGCTTGAGCCCATCTGGTCATGGATCATCTGGTTGAGCGTGGGCAGGGTGCTGCGCGCGATCTGTGCCTCAGCCTGCCACAGACGCGAGCGCATCAAGGCCTTGGCGCAGTGCAGATAGGCTTCGCGCACCTCGATCTCGATCACCAGCTTGGGCCGTTGGCGTTCGCCATCGAACACATCGATGAAGCGGGCCTCATCGCGCAGCTTTGCGGTGCCGTTGACGCGCAAGGTCTCGTCCACGCCAGGCAGCAGGAAAAGCAGCGCGATACGGGCATCAGTCAGCAGGTTGCTGAGCGAATCGAGCCGGTTGTTGCCCCCGGCATCGGGCAGCAGCAGGTGCTGCGCGCCCTGGCATTTGACAAAGCCGGGCGGGCCGCCCCGGGGCGAGGCATCGAGCATCTCGGCCGCCTGCCCGGCCGTGGCCACCACGCACAGCGGCGACAACGCAATAAAGCGCTGGCAATGCACATCGAGGTGGTCCAGCTGCTTGGCCAGCGCACGCTCGGCGGGCTGGGCGTACAGCGCGCGCAGTTGCTCGGTAGATTCGATCATGCAGCCTCCGGATCGTCATGTTCTGCATCGGCCGCCGCAGCGCCTGCGGCTGCATAGACGGCCAGATACGCATCCCAGGAGGGATCGAAAGACACGTCGACGCGCCCGGGCAGGGCCACCGCCTGCTGCTGCAGGCTTTGGCGGGCGGCTGCCGCGTCATCGACGTAGTAGCAGGCAGTGCGCTCGCGCATGCCTTCGATACGGGTATAAGCCAGAATGCCGTTTTCCATGCGCT
This sequence comes from Comamonas sp. B21-038, assembly GCF_022387135.1. Taxonomy (GTDB): domain Bacteria; phylum Pseudomonadota; class Gammaproteobacteria; order Burkholderiales; family Burkholderiaceae_C; genus Comamonas; species Comamonas sediminis. The sequence goes on along the minus strand of NZ_CP092462.1, from coordinate 4,898,873 downwards.
CCAGCGCCGCCTGCAAGCCTTCCTGCGCATCACGTGCCTGGTCCAGGGTCTCGCCGTCTTCAAACGTTAAGGTCCATTGCAGGCAGTAAGGCAGATCGGCGCGCGTGGCCACGGCATTGGCCGACAGGCGCAGGCCCAGCAGATCGGGCACGGCATCGGCGGGGGCATCGCGGCGGCGTGCCTCCAGCATTTTCCAGCGGTCATCGTCGGCCGGGGGGAAGCGGTAGCTGCGCCCCAGGCTGTCGCGCAAAAACGCATCGAACACGGCAGGGAAGGCCGACAGCGGGCCCACGCCAGCGACCTCGGGCGCGAAGGCATCGACCACATCGACCGGGCCGACCCGCACCGCAAAGTCCCATTCGCCCAGGACATGGTCGAGCATGATGAAGGCCATGTGCTGGGCCAGTTCGCGCTGCTCGGGGGCGATGATCTTCTCAAAGCCCAGCTCCAGGCCAACGATGCCGCCGGCATCGTAGTGGGCCACCAGCACGTCCGAGCAGGAGAGCTCCAGGCCCTCCATCGCCATGCTGAAATCGTTGATGGGGCTGCGGTTGCGGAAGGCCTGCACCTTGTAGCCCGGCAGGCTGGGCGCCGCACGCACCAGCGCCATCAGGTTCTCGAACTGGTCGACATTGCCATGGGCGCTGAACACCAGGCGCGAAAACAGGCTGCCTTCCGAGCGCTCCAGCTCCAGCGCCAAATCGGGGGCGATGCGGGCCAGCATCTCGTTGGCCTGCACCACAAAGGCCTGGTTGGGCAACAGCGCCAAGTGGCGCTCCTGGTAGACCAATTCCTGCCAGAAGGACTCGATATCCTTTGCCTGCAGCTGCCCCGGGCCGGGGCCCACCGATTGGTTCGTCATAGTTTCTCCTCTGTCAGGATGACTAGACTACATGATTTCAATCGCCATCGCAGTGGCCTCACCTCCGCCAATGCACAGCGTAGCCAGGCCACGGCGCTTGCCACGGGCCTGCAGCGCATGCAGCAGGGTCACCAGAATGCGCGCACCGCTGGCACCAATGGGGTGGCCCAGCGCGCAGGCGCCGCCGTTGACGTTGACGATGTCGTGCGAGACCTTCATGTCGGCCATCAGCGCCATCGGCACCACAGCAAAGGCCTCATTGATTTCCCAGAGGTCCACATCCTCGACCTTCCAGCCGGCCTTTTTCAGGGCCTTCTCGGTCGCGCCGATCGGTGCGGTGGTGAACCACTCGGGCTCTTGCGCGTAGCTGGCATGGGCCACGATCTTGGCCAGCGGCTTGCAGCCCAGCTCCTTGGCGGTGGATTCGCGCATCAGCACCAGAGCGGCTGCGCCATCATTGATGCTGGAGCTGGACGCCGCCGTGATCGTGCCATCCTTCTTGAACGCGGGCTTGAGGGCGGCGATCTTATCCAGGCGCGCCTTGCCGGGGCCTTCGTCCTCGCTCACGGTGACCTCGCCCTTGCGGGTGGACACAGTGACCGGCGTGATCTCTGCCTTGAAAGCGCCGGACGCGGTCGCCGCCTGCGCGCGCTGCACGCTGGCAATGGCGAACTGGTCCTGCTGCTCGCGGCTAAACTGATACTTAGCGGCACAGTCCTCGCCAAAGGTGCCCATCGAGCGGCCGGGCTCATAGGCGTCTTCCAGGCCATCGAGCATCATGTGGTCGAAAACCTTGTCATGGCCCATGCGGTAGCCGCCACGGCCCTTTTTGAGCAGGTAGGGGGCGTTGGTCATGCTTTCCATGCCGCCGGCGACCATCACATCGCGGCTGCCGGCCACCAGCTGGTCATGGGCCAGGATGGTGGCCTCCATGCCGGCGCCGCACATCTTCGACAGGGTCACAGCGCCGGTGCTCTTGGGCAGACCACCCTTGAACAGCGCCTGGCGCGCCGGGGCCTGGCCCTGGCCAGCCATCAGGCAGTTGCCGAACAGCACCTCTTCCACTTTTTCAGGGGCGACACCCGCGCGCTCCACCGCTGCCTTGATGGCCGCGCCGCCCAGGTCATTGGCCGAGAGCTCGGCAAAATCGCCCATGAACGCACCCATGGGGGTACGGGCTGCGCCAACGATAACGACGGGATCATGCATCTGGTGTCTCCTGATTGAATTCGGGTCTTGTGCGGCAGGCCTCTCAGGGACCGCTCGCGCTGCAAAAAAGGCAGCCCTGGACGCAGGGATGCCTGGCGGGTTTAATCGCGCTTGCGCTCGGCCACCAGGGCCACGGCGCGTTGGTGGACTTCGGACAGCCCGCCAATGCCTGGAACGGTCATCTCCAGGTCGGTGATCAGGCCGTTCTTGAGGCTGTAGCACCATCCGTGCAAGGTCACCTTCTGGCCGCGCGTCCAGGCGTCCTGCAAGATGGTGCTCTGCGCCACATTCACCACCTGCTCGATGGCATTGAGCTCGCACAGCGCATCATGGCGGTGCTGGGGCGACAGGCTTTGCAGCAGTGCCAGGTGCTTGTCGCGCACATCGCGCACGTGGCGGGTCCAGTTGTCGACCAGGCCCAGGCGCAGGCCTTCGAGCGCCGCAAGCACGCCGCCGCAGCCGTAGTGGCCCACGACCATCAGGTCCTGGATCTTGAGCTGGTCCACCGAATACTGGATGGTGGACAAACAGTTCAGATCGCTGGGCACCACCACATTGGCCACATTGCGGTGCACGAACACCTCACCTGGCTCCAGACCGGTGATCTGGTTGGCGGGCACACGGCTGTCCGAACAACCGATCCACATGTACTTGGGGTGCTGCTGCGACATCAGGCCCGTGAAGAACCCGGGGCGGTCACGCTCCATCTGCTCTGCCCACAAACGGTTGTGGTCAAACAGGTCTTTGATGGAGGTTGTACTCATAAGGCTATCCTTTTGTTGTGTGGGTATCAGGATGGCGCAGCGCAGCCGGTCAGCAGGTTTCTGCGAACAGCTCACGCCCAATCAACATGCGGCGAATCTCGCTGGTGCCGGCGCCAATTTCATAGAGTTTCGCATCTCTCCACAGGCGGCCGAGCGGATACTCGTTGATATACCCATTGCCGCCATAGATTTGCACGCCTTCGCCGGCCATCCAGGTGGCCTTCTCGGCGCACCAGAGAATGACGCTGGCGCAGTCCTTGCGTACCTGGCGCACATGGTCGGTTCCGAGCAGATCGAGGTTTTTAGCGACCGTATAGGCAAAAGAGCGGCCAGCTTGCAGCACGGTGTACATATCGGCCACCTTGCCCTGGATGAGCTGGAACTCACCGATGCTTTGGCCAAACTGCTTGCGGTCATGGATGTAGGGCACGACGTTGTCCATCACCGACTGCATGATGCCCAACGGACCGCCGGTCAGCACGGCGCGTTCATAGTCCAGGCCGCTCATCAGCACCTTGGCGCCGCCATTGACCTGGCCCAGCACATTCTCCGCAGGCACTTCGACGTTCTGGAACACCAGCTCGCCGGTATGGCTGCCGCGCATACCCAGCTTGTCCAGCTTTTGTGCAATCGAAAAACCGGGCATTCCCTTCTCGATCAGAAAGGCGGTGACACCCCGTGCGCCCATCTCCGGCTCGGTCTTAGCGTACACCACCAGGGTGTCGGCATCCGGGCCATTGGTGATCCACATCTTGTTGCCGTTGAGCAGGTAGTAGCCGCCCTTGTCCTCGGCCTTGAGCTTCATGCTGATGACGTCGGAGCCGGCACCCGGCTCGCTCATCGCCAGCGCGCCCACATGCTCACCGCTGATCAGCTTGGGCAGGTACTTGGCCTTCTGGGCTTCATTGCCGTTGCGGTTGATCTGGTTCACGCAGAGGTTGCTGTGCGCACCGTAGGACAGGCCTACCGACGCGCTGGCACGGGAGATCTCCTCCATCGCCACCATATGCGCCAGGTAGCCCATGTCGGCGCCGCCATACTGTTCGGATACCGTGATGCCCAGCACGCCCAGGTCACCAAACTTGCGCCACAGGTCCATCGGGAACTGGTCGTTGCGGTCAATCTCGGCGGCACGCGGCGCGATTTCAGCCTGCGCAAACTCGCGCACGGCATCACGCAAAGCGTCGATATCCTCACCCAACTGGAAATTCAGGCCTGGCAATCCGGACATGGTCTTGTCTCCTATCTATATGGCGCACCAGATGCCGCGGCCACCGGCGAAGGCGGTGGAACGGCATCATTACGTTTACGTTCACGTCAACTATATATTATTTTTTTGACGGCTGCTTTGCGAGCAAAACATGGGCTTCCTGCATATGCTCATCAATTTCTGCCAAGTTGGCCTGCAAATCTGCCAACTGGGTCTGCAGGCGCTGGCGGTGCGCCGTCAGCACCTCGATAAAGCGGCTCAGCTGCACACCGGTGTCGCGCGGCGACTCGTAAAGGTCGATGATTTCCTTGGCTTCCTGCAGGGTCAGCCCCAGGCGCTTGGCCCGCAAGGTCAGCCGCAGGCGCGTGCGCTCCTTGGCCGAATACACGCGCTGCTTGCCGCCGGCGCCGGTGCGCTCAGGGTGCAACAGGCCCATGTCCTCATAAAAGCGGATGGCCCGGGTCGTCAGATCAAATTCTGCTGCCAGCTGCCCGATGGAATAAGTCGGTGTCATGGTCCCCCTGCATGCGCTTGTTGTTCTGGATGGACCATTATGCGGCATGCACCGCTTGGCACCACCAGGCGCCGGACAAAAGAAAAACCCCTCTACTCGGGAAGAGCAGAGGGGTTGATCAGTATAAAAGCCTGACGATGACCTACTTTCACACGGGAATCCGCACTATCATCGGCGCGAAGTCGTTTCACTGTCCTGTTCGGGATGGGAAGGAGTGGTACCAACTTGCTATGGTCATCAGGCATAACTTTTTGCTTCTTGGCTGCTTGGCGCTGATCGGTCGATCAGGGCGTTGCTGCTTTCGAAGCGAATTCATAGAGTCTTATCAGCGTAATTTGATTGCGCCGACCTGAAGGATGAGATTGTAACACTTTCGTGCCCATCTTTTTCTCACTTCAAGTCTTTGGCATAACTGCAGTTGCAGTGTTTCTTTGCTTGGGCCCCCATCTAAGGGGGGGGCCGATCAAAGTTATAGGGTCAAGCCGCACGAGCAATTAGTATTGGTTAGCTTAACGCATTGCTGCGCTTCCACACCCAACCTATCAACGTCCTGGTCTAGAACGACTCTTCAGGGGGGTCAAGCCCCCGGCAGATCTCATCTTGGAACGAGTTTCCCGCTTAGATGCTTTCAGCGGTTATCTCTTCCACACATAGCTACTCGGCAATGCCACTGGCGTGACAACCGATACACCAGAGGTGTGTCCACTCCGGTCCTCTCGTACTAGGAGCAGGCTTCCTCAAATCTGCAGCGCCCACGGAAGATAGGGACCAAACTGTCTCACGACGTTTTAAACCCAGCTCACGTACCTCTTTAAATGGCGAACAGCCATACCCTTGGGACCGACTACAGCCCCAGGATGAGATGAGCCGACATCGAGGTGCCAAACACCGCCGTCGATATGAACTCTTGGGCGGTATCAGCCTGTTATCCCCAGAGTACCTTTTATCCGTTGAGCGATGGCCCTTCCATACAGAACCACCGGATCACTATGTCCTGCTTTCGCATCTGCTCGACTTGTCAGTCTCGCAGTTAAGCACGCTTATGCCATTGCACTATCGTCACGATGTCCGACCGTAACTAGCGTACCTTCGAACTCCTCCGTTACGCTTTGGGAGGAGACCGCCCAGTCAAACTGCCTACCATGCACTGTCCCCGATCCAGATCATGGACCAAGGTTAGAACCTCAAACACACCAGGGTGGTATTTCAACGTTGGCTCCATGAGAACTAGCATCCTCACTTCAAAGCCTCCCACCTATCCTACACAGATCTGTTCAAAGTCCAATACAAAGCTACAGTAAAGGTTCATGGGGTCTTTCCGTCTTTCCGCGGGGAGATTGCATCATCACAAACATTTCAACTTCGCTGAGTCTCAGGAGGAGACAGTGTGGCCATCGTTACGCCATTCGTGCAGGTCGGAACTTACCCGACAAGGAATTTCGCTACCTTAGGACCGTTATAGTTACGGCCGCCGTTTACTGGGACTTCAATCAAGAGCTTGCACCCCATCATTTAATCTTCCAGCACCGGGCAGGCGTCACACCCTATACGTCCACTTTCGTGTTTGCAGAGTGCTGTGTTTTTATTAAACAGTCGCAGCCACCTATTCTTTGCAACCCCGTTTAGCTCCATTTGTTCAACTTCACTTACTTGGGGCACACCTTCTCCCGAAGTTACGGTGTCAATTTGCCGAGTTCCTTCTCCTGAGTTCTCTCAAGCGCCTTAGAATACTCATCTCGCGCACCAGTGTCGGTTTGCGGTACGGTCGTGTGTAGCTGAAGCTTAGTGGCTTTTCCTGGAAGCTGGGTATCACTCACTTCGTCTGCAAGCAGACCCGTTATCACCCCTCATCTTAGCCCGGCGGATTTGCCTACCGAGCACGACTACAGGCTTGAACCAACATATCCAACAGTTGGCTGAGCTAACCTTCTTCGTCCCCACATCGCACTACACATCGGTACGGGAATATTGACCCGTTTCCCATCAGTTACGCATCTCTGCCTCACCTTAGGGGCCGACTTACTCTACGCCGATGAACGTTGCGTAGAAAACCTTGCGCTTACGGCGAGCGGGCTTTTCACCCGCTTTAACGCTACTCATGTCAGCATTCGCACTTCTGATACCTCCAGCATCCGTTACCAGACACCTTCACAGGCTTACAGAACGCTCTCCTACCACGCACAGTAAACTGTGCATCCGCAGCTTCGGTAACTGGCTTAGCCCCGTTACATCTTCCGCGCAGGACGACTCGATCAGTGAGCTATTACGCTTTCTTTAAATGATGGCTGCTTCTAAGCCAACATCCTGACTGTTTTAGCCTTCCCACTTCGTTTCCCACTTAGCCCGTTTTAGGGACCTTAGCTGGCGGTCTGGGTTGTTTCCCTCTTGAGTCCGGACGTTAGCACCCGGTGCTCTGTCTCCCAAGCTGTACTCTGCGGTATTCGGAGTTTGCATAGGTTTGGTAAGTCGCCATGACCCCCTAGCCTAAACAGTGCTCTACCCCCGCAGGTAATACTTGAGGCACTACCTAAATAGTTTTCGGAGAGAACCAGCTATTTCCAAGTTTGTTTAGCCTTTCACCCCTATCCACAGCTCATCCCCTAGTTTTGCAACACTAGTGGGTTCGGACCTCCAGTACCTGTTACGGCACCTTCATCCTGGCCATGGATAGATCACTTGGTTTCGGGTCTACACCCAGCGACTTGTCGCCCTATTCGGACTCGATTTCTCTGCGCCTTCCCTATTCGGTTAAGCTTGCCACTGAATGTAAGTCGCTGACCCATTATACAAAAGGTACGCCGTCACCCCTAAGGGCTCCGACTTTTTGTAAGCATGCGGTTTCAGGATCTATTTCACTCCCCTCCCGGGGTTCTTTTCGCCTTTCCCTCACGGTACTTGTTCACTATCGGTCGATGATGAGTATTTAGCCTTGGAGGATGGTCCCCCCATATTCAGACAGGGTTTCTCGTGCCCCGCCCTACTTATCTGCAGCCTAGTACCACCAATGCGTTTTCACATACGGGGCTATCACCCACTATGGCCGGACTTTCCATTCCGTTTTGTTAACACACTGACTATCACTGCAAGGCTCTTCCGAATTCGCTCGCCACTACTATCGGAATCTCGGTTGATGTCTTTTCCTCTGGGTACTTAGATGTTTCAGTTCTCCAGGTTCGCTTCACTGCGCTATGTATTCACTCAGTGATACCTATTGCTAGGTGGGTTCCCCCATTCAGAAATCTCCGGATCAAAGTTTATTTGCCAACTCCCCGAAGCTTATCGCAGGCTATCACGTCTTTCGTCGCCTATCATCGCCAAGGCATCCACCACATGCTCTTAGTCACTTGACCCTATAACTTTGATATCTATCGCTAGATCTCAAGCCAAGAACCCAAGCAACTGCTTATGCGAGGTCTCTCACCTCGCGCGTTATGCCGTAATGTGAATATCTCTGCTGTAAACCCAGTTTCCCAGATTCACATTCTTGAAGAATATTCGTCATTACTGAATAAAAATTGCTTTCGCAAAGTTTCATTCGTTTTGACGCAATCAAATTGTTGCTGGTGGCACGGTGCAGTAAAACCTTTACGAATTTCTGCTTTCCACCAGCAACGCTGATTTTCGACTCTATGAATTTTTAAAGAACAGCCGTGTTATGCGATCTATATCGCTCAACAACAAAACAGTCTGTCGCCAAACTGCTTTGGTGTTGATGACCACTTAAGGTCAATCTTGATAAGTGTTTATCGGAATCTGGTTTGATAACCAAGTATTGGTGGAGGATGACGGGATCGAACCGACGACCCCCTGCTTGCAAAGCAGGTGCTCTCCCAGCTGAGCTAATCCCCCTTTGATCGTCTATAACCTGCGCAGTGCACTATTTGGTTTTAGCCAATCAATATGCCATCCGTCGGAACCGTAATGGTGGGTCTAGTTGGGCTCGAACCAACGACCCCTGCGTTATCAACACAGTGCTCTAACCAGCTGAGCTACAGACCCATTCCACGCAACCAGCTCTTGTAAGCTAGCCGCCTGGCTTGTGTTCCAACAACCGATAAGTGTGGGCGTTCAATCTTGATTGCTTTGTTTCCAGAAAGGAGGTGATCCAGCCGCACCTTCCGATACGGCTACCTTGTTACGACTTCACCCCAGTCACGAACCCCGCCGTGGTAAGCGCCCTCCTTGCGGTTAGGCTACCTACTTCTGGCGAGACCCGCTCCCATGGTGTGACGGGCGGTGTGTACAAGACCCGGGAACGTATTCACCGTGACATTCTGATCCACGATTACTAGCGATTCCGACTTCACGCAGTCG